>JBOHHR010000089.1:0-6683 GCA_050725475.1 Gammaproteobacteria bacterium
TGAATCGGCCTATGAACGCGTGGTGAGCCAGACGCCGTTGCGCCGCTTCGGAACGCCCGAGGATGTGGCCCATGCCGCGCTGTACTTGGCCTCCGATGAGGCGGCGTTTATTACCGGCCAGACCCTGCGGGTCAACGGAGGGATCATTGGGTAGAGCGCTGTGGCTGATGCCGATCCACCCTGGGCCGACCTGGCCGGGTCGCAGGTACCCACGGGTTGCTCATCGCATGGTTTCGCAGAGATATCGGAGCGTTGATCGCAGAGACCGCCCATACCCCTAACACGGTAGCCCGCGCTGTTCGCTGACCTAGTTACCTTGTCCGGGTCGAACTCCCCAGTGCGTGCCAAAGAGCCGCACTTCAAGGTGTTCCCGGGATTTTGGGATGCCTCCTACGCAAAGCGGTATGAGTTGTTTGCACTCAAGGCTGCTAGTGACGTGGTACAGTATTACGCGATGATCTTGGATCTTTCTTTTTGACCAGTGAGAAACAACATGTCTAACCAGAGAATTGGATAACAGCTAGACAATGTCTATCTGCGTAATCCAGGAGAACTTCAATGGCCAAAGGCCAAAAACGCAGTAATCGTGAAGCTAAGAAACCTAAGCAATCAAAAAAGGCTGCCGTTCCAGCGTCGCCTTTTGACGTAACTTCGGCGAAAAAGCCCGCTGCTCCCGTGCCGAGAAAAAAGAAATAGCGGGCGCGAGGCAAGTTCAAGGATCGAGCGAGAGACTAGATATAAGAAGCGCACCTGCACGGGAAACATCTCAATCACGATCGGAAGTGCAGCTAACGCGTGGCGCATATAAGCCGCACGCGAAGCGCAGCCGAGGCGCGTCCGCTGCAGCGTTTGTCCGGCGGCGCCAGTCCAGTACGTCAGCGGCGCTTTGGTTAAATTAACGTGCTGATCGAGCCGCGGCACCAGGCAGTCACCCGTGTCAAGCATGTTGCGCGCGACGTTGGTGTATCGGCCCCTCGGCGGGTGCCCTGAAAGACGAACGCCGCGATGCCAGAGCGCGAGCAGCGTAGCGATCGCCATCCGACGCGCACCGGGCGCACCGAATGGCGATCGCAATGTATCGGAATCGCTTCCGATCACGACATCAGTAACGACGCGGCCGTCCGTCGCTGCCGTGGGATTTCTCTTGCGCCTCGTTCACCTTGAGCGTACGCCCGTCCATCTGGTGACCGTTGAGGCTCTGGATGGCCCGGGCCGCATCGGAATCGGACATCTCGACGAAACCGAAGCCGCGCGGGCGGCCGGTGTCGCGGTCCGTGATCAGAGTCAGGGATTCGACGGTGCCGTACTGCGAAAACAAGGTGCGCACGGCCGCGTCATCGGTGCTGAAGGACAAATTCCCTACATAAATCTTACTCATGACATCACACTCTCTGAATGAAAAATGACAAAACGATCGGCAGCCACTTCACCCTGGCCTCCCCTCATCGAAGCGACGAACGGATGCACCGTATGAAATCCCTGCCACCTGGTTCGAGGACAATTCGGATGTATTGGCTTCGGCCTATTTGTTTACGCCAGAACGGCTTAGGGCCAAAGTAGACATGGAGAAAGCTCACGAGCCGGGGCGCACGATATCCGATTCCGGTGCGGGTGTCGAGCAAAATGACGCCGGAGGGCGAAAAAAATGCAGATTTTGCTCGTCATTTCGGCCCCGAACGGGTATGGTGGGCCCATGACGTCCCTATCACAGGCTACCCTGCCGGCGGCTGCGGATTACGACCAACCCTACAAGCTCGTATCCATCACCCGCGCCCCGTCGCCCGCCGAGGAAGATGGGCGCGAGTGGCATTGCTACGTCATCATGCAAAACAACCAAAACAACAACAAGATCGTCGGCCACCGCCCCGGTAGCCTCGAAGACGTGCGGCTCGCCGCCGAAGACCTCGTCGTCCGAGCGAACGAACGGCGCATCGTCCACTCCGGTCGCAAGCACCTGACCATCGGCACGCGCAAGAAGACTTGAGCGGCGACCTCAACCCGGAGAGTTCATTGGCCAAACCCAACTATCAGCAGCAGAAGAAGCAGAGGGAGCTGGCGAAAAAGAAGAAGAAAACGGAAAAGCTGGAGCGCCGCGCCGAGAGGAAAGGCGAGGAAGCTCCCCTCAAGCACGAAGAGCCCATGATATGAGCAAGGGCATAGATCATCGGAAGAAAGAAACCAAGAAGAAGACCACCAGGCCCGGTTGGGGTCGGGCTCTTTCGCCCCAGGGATACAGGCGTTTCGGCTAAGGATTCCGGACAACAGGAGGTTTAGTGGCACGCAAGAGCACATTCCCATGAAGGAATAGTGGCTTATCCGGTATTTCTAGGCCACCGCGCGCTGCCCTCTCACACTCGGCTTCGCTGGGCAAACACACTCCAAAGCCGGGCAGCTTGTGGCGCCATTGTTCAGTCAGCACGGATATCCACGCCTCGTAACGGGATTTGCCCGCAAAAACTTGTTACTACCCGGCGATAGATCGCAAGGTGTCGCGGTTGCAGCGCTGCCCCGGCGAAAAGCCAAAGGACACTTTCCATGACGCTGGATCCCGTCCATTCCCTGTACGATATGACCGGTGCAGTACCACAGGTCCCCCGGACTGGCGAGATCCGATACCTGCGGAACGACAAATACAATACACTCCTGTGGGAGCCCTGAATTAAGGGTTTTGGAATCGAATAGGGCGATAAAACGAGTAGACATGACAAGCATTGGTGCAGAGGCCCGCCGCCTCTTATTGCGCGCGTATCAGGGGGTGTTGTCCACGCTGTCGGTGGAGGCGCCCGGCTATCCCTTTGGCTCGGTGGTGCCCTATTGCCTGGACCACCAGGGGTGGCCAGTTATCCTCATCAGCCGGATCGCGCAGCACACCAAGAACATCCTGGCCGATCCCAAGGTATCCTTGATCGTATGCGAAGATAGCGCGCACGACATACAAGCCGCGGCACGACTGACCTGCCTCGCCAATGCGGAGCCCATAGCGGACAGGGACGTCGACACTCCTACTCGCTACTACCGTTATTTCCCCCAAGCGCAGGCTTATCACCAGACCCATGACTTCGCATTCTACCGCTTGGCGCTGGTTCGGGCGCGCTATATCGGCGGGTTCGGCAGCATCTATTGGCTGGAGCCCGAGCAATTATTACGGCCAAATCCCTTCAGCTCAGAGCAGGAGCAATCCATGGTCCAGCATATGAACGAGGACCACCTGGAGGCGATGGTTCGCTACTGCAAAAACCAGCGGATCCCCGTGCCGGCCGACGATAACCCGGCCATGACGGGTGTCGATAGTGAAGGCTTTCACTTGCGCCTGGGAACACGGATCGTGCGCTTCAATTTCGGCGGCGCGGTTAGCACGCCGCTCGAAGTCCGGGCCGAGTTGGTGGGTATGGCGCACGCGGATGGATAATGCGCTCATGGCGCTTCATGAAAGATTGCCGGGCCGTGGACAAAACGTAGAGAACTCCGGCGGGCCAAGCGGTTTATTCGTCGGCGTCGAGATCGAATGCGGCGCCTGTCGGCACGGGACGTCTGTACGCGGCTCGTCTCCCACGGCATCCTCACCAAAGATACCCACGAAAGCGTGATTCGCCTGGCTCCGCCGCTCATCATCACCGAGCGCGAATTGAAATGGGCCTGCGATCGCATCCGTGATGCCTTTCTAGAGATGAGATCGTCCTCCTGCCGTAACGTTTCGACGCAGCACCCGGCGGCGCCGAGTTCGGTCAAACCGGGATGAAGCGGAGCACGATGGGGGGAACCTTCGTTCCATTCGAGATCCTTGTTTTTTCCTCGGCCACTATCTTTCGTTCGCGACGGATCCATTTTCAGGCAATTGAAAAGCGGCTACTCTTACTATCACGGCGCTAGGTCTAATATTCAACCGGTCCACCGAATCGCCGTTCGCATGTTGGAGACGCTGACCAAAGAGCTGTGGACTGATTGCCTCAACGAGGGATTTATCATTGCGGGGTCCATCGAAATGGAACTCGTGGAGGTCAATAGTCTGGGTCATAAACACCCCCGCGCCGAGCGGGAGCCGTTCTCGCTGGTGTTCCGCGGACCCAAGGTGCCCGTGCTCATCCAGAAGATCTACCCGGTAGAGCATCAGAGCTTAGGAGTGTTAGATCTATTTCTAGTCCCCATCGGCGTCGACGGGGAGGGCATGCGCTACGAGGCGATTTTTACCTGATCGGAGAGAGACAGCGGGGCATTCCATTCCAGAAGCCAATAGACCCCCTTGTCGGCGATTCGGGTAAACCCCAGGCGTTCATAGAGCCGTAGGGCGAGGTTGAGCTTTTCCACATGGATACGGACCGGCTTGCCGGCGAGAGTGGCCTCGGCCAGCATGTCCCTTAATATCCGTGTGCCGATCCCCACATTTCGATGGGTCGACAGGAGAGCGAGGTCTACGATGCGGATCTCACCCGGCCAGCGGGCGAGGTAGAGGCGCCCGACGGGAAGTTCATCCATGAGAATGATGAGAAAGTCGGTGTCGGTATAGTAGTCCTGGTAGTACCGGTGCTGGGCGGCGAACTGCATCTGGAGGAAACGCGCCTTTTTGTCTTCGTCCCAATCGACCAGCGCCAGCTCCTCCCGGCGCGTGCTGACATAGACCTCAAGGAGAAAGGCCTGGTCGTCGGGACCGATGGGACGGAAGGCGAGGGCCATCAGCCGCGCGGCGGAAACACCCCCTGAAGCGCGATGCAGAAGTAGAAGGTCAGGTACGGCTGCAGGTTGTTGTGCGGCTGGTTGCCGCCGGCGGGGGTGAGGGTTTCCGGGGCCATTGCTTGCAGCCCGGTCGTGGTGGACTGGTAGGCGAACCCACCGATGGAGCGCGCCAGTGAGCGGGTCGGCGTCGGAGTCTTGAGATCCCCGTCGTCGGATGATGCACGCATGGCGTGCGTGTGCGTTGGCATCTCAGACTGTAGTAGCGTCACCGTATCGGAGCCCCCGGTCTCGCCTAGATCGTGTAGAGAAAGTCCAGGACCCTGCCCTGGGTGCATCGGCGCGCTACCCTGAAGGTCGGGAAGCGCGAAGGTCGACTTGCCATCTCCACCGTAGGTCGTCCCGAGCAACGAGAACAGCGCGGTGTTCTGCGACAGCGGCATGAGCTGCCCATCACACCACGCCCAACCCTTGGGCGCGAAATTAAAGGGAAAGATTCTGATTTCAGCAACAAACGGGTCAGCCATGGCTATCTCCTATCAGGACGGCGGCGGAAAGATGCCGAACAGGGAAATGATGAAATTGATGCAGAGGTAGGGCTGAAAGTTGGTGTGCGGTTGACTTCCGCCCGTCGCCGACATTGCCGGGGGACTCAGGTTACTGTTCGGCACATCGTCGATATAAAGATTGATCGTCGTTGTCGCGGCCGGCAGGTTCCCTACAGGGGTGTTCGAGCTGGCCGGGCCTGTCGAGGCTAGGAGCGGATGGCTGTGCGCGGGGATCTGTTGCACGGTCAGCGTGATCTCCTCCGCCCCACCGGTCTCGGCGAGGACGAAGCCGTTGCCTTGATGGACGGGCAGCCGCCCGCGGAGATCGGGCAGAGCAAACGTCGACTGTCCGTCGCCGCCGTAAGTCGTGCCAATGAGATTGAAGAGGGTTTCGTTCTCGGAGATCGGTACGAGTTGTCCATCGCAGAACATCCAGCCGGCAGGGGCGAAGTTACCCGCGAACATGCGGATTCACACCTACATACGGTTGTGCCAAGTGCTCCCTCCTCGAGTACGGTGACGGGAAGATGCCCTGCAAGGCGATGCAGAACGTCAACGTCAGGAACGGCTGCATGTTCAAATGGGCCTGACTCCCTCCAGTGTTGGTGACGGAGCCCGGATTGAGCGATGCCAGGCTGTCCGGTCCCCGGTAGGTGTTCAATGCTCCCCCGAAGACCGCACCCCCCGGGGCGGGGACGTTGGCGTTCGTCGGTGACGCCATGGCAACGTGGGTATGTGTCGGCAGCTCCGCGATCGAGAGGGTATGGGCCTGTTCCCCACCCCGCTCTCCCAGCGCGTGGCCGCTCCCGACATGGATCGGCGTCCGCGCCCGCAGGTCCGGCAGGGCGAAGTTCACACGGCCGTCCCCCCCGAAGGTCGTGCCCAAGAGCGAGAAGAGCGCCTGGTTCTGGTTGATGGGTAAGAGCTGGCCGTTGCACATCGCCCAGCCCTTCGGCGCATAACCGAAGCTCATCAGCCGGATCTCCGACAAAAAAGGCTCTGCCATGGATACCTCCTTACTCGTACCTCAACAAGGTTGTCGAAAGGCGCGGCCCGGCCCGCGCCAACGTACTTTCGCATACCGCTTTCCCTGCTACGGCGGCAGCGGGCAAGCCGCCCCGCCGGTGTAGCCGCCACCCGCGCCGCTTGCAGACGCGCTCCCAGGCTCGCCAGCGCTGCCGGTGTTCTGACCCTGGATGAAGGCGACGACTTGGGCTAACGAACCCGCGGTCTGGTCGGTGCCCCCGGCGTAGCCGGGAAGCCGCACGGTGGCCTCGAAGCGCTTGCGCAGACGGAAATCGTCGGGCGCCGCCCCAAGGCCGTGGCTGAAGGTGTTCGCTAGCGCGCCCGCGCCGCCGAGCTGCACACAGACCGCGTTGGTGTCCACGTTGCCGAACACATTTGTCGAGGTGATCCCGTGGTTGGTCTGGATGGCTTCGCGGGCGAGGGCTCCGACCTGCTGGTCGA
>JBOHHR010000090.1:0-3266 GCA_050725475.1 Gammaproteobacteria bacterium
TCAGGACGATTTCCCGGACGTCGTGTAACGGATGCTCGTTATACGTCATTCGGGACCGATTGTCCAGCTTCGCCTATAGCTCTTTAACTCATCTGAATTTTCTGCCTAGGACGCATTCACCCTGGCTCAAACGCTGGGCCGCACGCCACGAGGAGCCTGAGTACGACCGCATCGACGAGCCCGCCAACCCGGTGGTCATCGCCGGTTTCGGGCGTTTCGGCCAGATCGTCGCGCGCATCCTGCGCATGCGTGGCATCGCGTTCACTGCGCTCGACATCAGTCAGACGCAGGTCGATTTCGTGCGCAAGTTCGGCAGCAAGATTTACTATGGGGATGCCTCCCGCTTGGAGCTGCTGCGCGCTGCCAAGGTCGAGAACACAAAACTCTTCGTGCTCGCTGTCAACGACATCGAGACCTCCGTCAAGATCGCAGGCGTGCTGCGCACGCACTTCCCGCGTGTTCCTATCTACGCGCGTGCGCGCAATCGCTTTCACTGCTATAAGCTCATGGATCTCAAGGTCGAGGTGCTGTATCGCGATACCTATCTCTCCAGCCTGGAGATGGCGCGCGAGGTGCTTTGCGGATTAGGTGTGGCGAGAGCGGAAGGGGAACGAACGGTGAGGATGTTCCGCGAGTACGACGAGGCTCTGCTGAAGCGGCAGCACGCGATCTACCACGACGAGACCGCCCTCTTCCAGAGCGCAAAGCAAGCGGCCGATGAGCTGCGCAGCGTGTTCGATTCCGATGCCGCCGAGCCCATCGAGCAGGCCAAGGCCCCGGCCGCCACCTGATGACGAATCCCGCGCCATACGGCTTGTAGCTAATGTGGGGTCGCCTTTGCCGCAAAAATGACGGCACATCCGTGTGCCGCATACTGCCTTTCACGCCGGGAGGAGGCTTTCACCGGTCGCTGTTGAGTCGGTACGAAAGTTACCGCTCTCACCGCCATGGAGCTATGAGATTTTTCACACTCTGGGTGTGAACTATTCACCATCCCTGACCCCTCGACGATAATTGCCGGTAGGATCGCCGTTCGATCCAGTGCTCTGCATCCTTGCGTCGAATAGGGTGCCTGACGTAACACTAGGCCGTAATCACTACGTCTGGGAATTGCTGCGCCTTTTTTTTGCAACCTGATATACTTTCCTCGCGCTAAGGGATCGATAGTAAGAAACCGCAAGCGAATCGGTCGGTCTGTGAAAAAAGGTGAAATAAACACACCAGCCTTCGGGAGAAACGTCATGCGATCTTTGCACCTTGTTGCCTTCATAGCCGTAAGCCTTTTTTCCGCGGCAGCGGCCGCGGGCGCGAAAACGGCGACCTCCGAAATCGTTAACAATCAGGGGGAGGGCGTGGGTACGGTCACCCTGACTCAGGGCACCGCCGGGGTCCTAATCACGCTCAAGGTCTCTGGCTTACCGCCGGGATATCACGGCATGCATTTCCATGGCGTAGGGAACTGTTCTGACCACGAGGGGTTTAAAAAGGCAGGCGGTCACGTGGACCCGCACAAGAAACCCCACGGGTTTTTGCATCCCGACGGGCCGCATGAAGGCAATCTCCCCAATCTAATCGTCGACCAGGGGGGAACGGCCGAGCTTGAGCTGTACTCTCAGATGGTCAGCTTCGAACAGGGTCCGGCTAAGCTGTTGGATCAGGACGGCTCCGCGTTGATCATCCATGCCAACCGGGACGATCATCAATCCCAGCCCATCGGCGGCTCCGGAGATCGCATCGCGTGCGCCGCCATTAAGTAGAGGGCAGGTCAAAAGGTTATGCCATATCCTGCACGGCCGGATAGCGGCGTTATCCCGATTAACCCGGCGGCCAAGTCAGGGTACGTCCAGCCAGCACGTGCAGATGCAAATGAAAAACCGACTGCCCAGCTCCTGCCCCGTTGTTGACCACCACGCGATACGCTTCCCCGTGGCCTTGCTCCACCGCCACTCGGTTTGCGACCCGTAACAAATGCCCTAATAAGGCTTCGTCCCCCTCCTTGGCATCCGCTAGTTTAGCGACCGCTTCCTTGGGGATCACCAGCACGTGCAATGGCGCCTGCGGATCGATGTCTTTAAACGCCAGGCAGCGCTCGTCTTCATACACGATATCGGCCGGGATTTGGCGCGCGATGATTTTGCCGAATAGGGTATCTGCCATGTCCGCGTCCTCACCCCTGGGATCGATAATACTGTCCCAGGATCTCCGCCACCTCGGGGCGAGCAAACTCCGGTGGCAAGGGCTGCCCCGCCGCGAGCGTGGCGCGCACCTTGGTGCCTGAGAGCGTCACGAAGTCATCCGCTTGGTGGTCGGGGGCATCGCGCATCATCACCACCTTGTTGAGCTTTCTCGAATACGCCGTGTTGTCGGCTTCGAAGATCTGGATCTGTAGGGCCCCCTGCGGCACCTGTTCGCGAAAGATCACTTGGGCATCAAAAGGCCCATAGTAATCCCCCACACCCGCATGGTCGCGTCCTATGATTAAATGGGTGCACCCGGCATTCTGCCTGAAAATAGCGTGCAACACCGCTTCCCGAGGCCCGGCATAGAGCATGTCAAAACCATAACCCGTGACCATGACCGTGTTGGGAGGAAAATAAATCTCCACCATCTTGCGGATGGCGGCGTCGCGCACCGCGGCCGGGATATCACCGGGCTTGAGCTTGCCCAACAGCATGTGGATAAGAACACCATCGGCCTGTACCGCCGCCTTAGCCATCTTGCAAAGCTCCTCGTGCGCGCGGTGCATGGGATTGCGCGTCTGGAACGCGACTACGGTGCTCCAGCCATGTTCTCGGATCTCATTGCGGATCTCGACCGCGGTTCGAAACGTATCCGGGAAATCCTGTTGAAAATAGCTGAAATTGAGGACCTCGATGGGACCCGAGATCAGATGATCGCCCAGCGAAAGAAAAGTGGCGACGCCCGGATGCGCGGGATCGAGCGTGCGGAAGACCGTCTCGGCGATCTGTTCCAACTGTTGCCGATGCACCCGTTCTATCGCTTGTACTTCCTGGATCGCCAGCACGGGGTACCCGTCCAGGCTCGGATCGCGAAGAGCGATCCGGCGTGAATTTTTTATCGCCGACACGTCTTGGGTAAGGTTCACACACGGTATCGGCCAAAACAAACCGCTTTGAGTACGCATCGTTTTAGCGACGCTGATGCTGTCTGCGAGGTTCATGTAGCCGCTAAGCGGATTAAAATAGCCGGCCCCTAACATCACGGCGTTCGCCGCGGCGGCCGAATTCAGCAATAACGACGGCAAC
>JBOHHR010000091.1:0-7851 GCA_050725475.1 Gammaproteobacteria bacterium
CTGCCCAGAAATTTCGCCAAGTCTCGTGATGGGGGGGAGGCCCCTGGATGCTCGGCCCAGCCGCGGTTACGGGAACAACTGAACCTCCTCGAAAAGCAGATCCTTCTCGATGCGCTGCTTCGCGCCAACGGGATCAAGAAGCGGGCGGCCGTCATGCTGGGGATCGATCCGAGGAACATGCCCTATCTGCTCCGAAAACACCATTTACATGACGGGCGTGGGCAAACGATTCCTTGGTGGCGAGGAATGCGGTCCCCAGCATCGCTCCCTGCGCCCCCATGACCAGAACCGCGGCGAGATCGCGCCCGTCGACAATGCCGCACCACCAGGATGCCTTCGGGAGGGAGGGGCAGGAGGTATCCATAGACTACGAGCTGGCTTCGGGTTGGGAGCTCGGTACCGTGACCCGCTCATCGGGCAGCGGGGCGGATATCATCTGGCGTAAACGATATTAGTCGCGACTCGCGTCCAAAATGCGAGGTCTTCGTGGACCGCGAGCGGCCTGGCGACGGGGGTGCGCCAAAAAGCCACCACGTTCGTGCTTGACGATACCCGCGGTATACTAAACAAAACCGGCTCTTGGCCCGGCAACGGAGGAGGTAGGCTATGAAGTACATTCTGCTCGGCACGATCAGCGAACAGTGGGCGGCCAAACACGCCGAACGCGTCACACGCGCCAGGGCGAAACTGAAAGAGCTCAGGATCACGCTCGAAAGCGTCTATTACACCCAAGGTGAATTTGATTTCGTCGATGTGGTGGAGGCCCCGGATCCGGAAGCCGCACTGGCGTTTTCGCTGTGGTATGCCAAAGAAGGTCATGGGCGCCTCCGGACCCTGCCCGCGTTCGATTCCGAAACGATGGAACGTGCGACGAAGAAAGCCAAGTCGGCCGGCTCTGCTAGTCCGTACGGGCAGGCAAGGGTTAGGTGTTCAACTCCGCTAAGGCCTTCTTGGGAGGACGTGTTATCTCTCGATGTATGTCAGATCTTCCGGCTCAAGCGGACAGTCGAATATGCCGAGTGATCCCTTCACCGGGATGGGTTCGATCCGCTTGATGTCCGTCAACATCCAAGCATGGTCTCGGGCAGCCTGTGAGTGTTACCACGGCGAGGGCAGATCTCCGGGATATGCTTCCGGCGCATATAGGTTTCGACGCCTTCCGCGAACGTTGGTCGATATCAAGCGTTACCGCTTCCACCTGAAATGCGAGTCGGGCAGATTAGCGTAGTCTTCGAGGGCGCCGGCGACCACCGTCGCCGTGGTCAAATAGGACCATGGCTACCCGGAATCCAGGCTAGCGGGCACTAACCCTCGCGGTAGGCTTTTCTTGCCTCCTCCCCTATGATGGCGATCCCCTGTTGCACGCTCTCGGGCGCCTGGGCGTAACTGATGCGAATGCATTCATGCCGGTGCCGCCAGTCCTCTTTCAGGCCTGGAAAGAAATAGTGCCCCGATACCACGACCACGCCCCTGCGCCGCAGGCGCTCGTAGAGTTGTTCGCTTTTGATCGGCAGCCCCCGCAGCCACAGCCACAAAAACATCGCCCCTTCGGGATGGTGGACGAAATAGTCCAAACCCTCTAAGGCGCTGTCCAGCCAGCCCAAAGCCTGTTCCGCTTTGCCTCGATAAAAAGGCTTGACGACTTTTTGGCCTAAGCGAATGATCTCGCCGCTTTTCACCAACTCCAGGGTCAATAAGGCACCGAGGCTGCTGGGCGCGAGATTGAAGATAGCGTTCATTCCCGCGATGGCCCGAGCAATGGGTTCGGGTGCGATGACGATCCCCGTACGCGCCCCGGGCAATCCCAGTTTGGACAAGCTCAGGCAAACGATGGTGTGTTCGTCCCAAAAAGGTGTTGCCGCAGTAAATACGATGTTTGGAAAAGGGCTACCGTAGGCATTGTCGATGATCAACGGGATCTGGCGCGCTTGCGCCAAGACCGTTAAACGCGTCACCTCTTCATCCGTAAGCACATTTCCAGTAGGGTTGGTAGGGCGCGAGAAGCAGATCGCGCCGACATCGGCAGATACGTCGATATGCTCAAAGTCAACGTGGTACTTGAAGCGGTGTTGCGCTAAGTATTCGATCTGCGGTCGCCTCGCAGCAAACAGCTCTTCTGTTAACCCCAGGTCGGCATATCCGATGTATTCGGGTGTCATCGGTAGCAGGATCTTTTTCTTCCGTCCGTCCCGAAACCGGCCGGCAACCATGTTAAACAGCAGGAAAAAACTCGCCTGGCTGCCGGCCGTGATGGCGACATTAGGGGGTGCTATGTCCCAACCATAATGCGTTCTTAACAGGGTGCACAGGGCTTCAATGAAAGCCGGGTTACCCTGCGGTGTTTCGTAATTGCCGATTAAACGCTCGAATTCATCCCCGTTCGCGAGCATGGCCTGCATGCGCGCACGAATACGGGATTGAACCTCGGGAATGAAGGCGGGGTTACCACCACCGAGCATAAGCGGCGCCGTCGGGCTGGACAATGCCTTGCCCAAGTCATCCATGAGTTGCAGAATACCGGAACGCCCGCTGAATTTGTCTCCGAACTCGGAAAATCGCATTTTTTCTGTGTCAAAAGGCAGGTTAAGCATTGTATAGTACCTCAGTATGAGGTTTCCCGCTTTGGTCGAGAGGGGTGACAATTCGCAATGCCGGCGGATCCGTGCTGTACTTGCTCAGAGACGCCAGGCGATAGATCCATGAACCAGGATCACTTTGAAAAGCTGCGCGAGCAGATGTTGCTTGATATCACGGCACACATGCATCTCGCGGGCGGGCAGATCGGCAAACCGGCGCTCGATGCGCGCGTGATGCAGGCGATGGCAAAGGTTCCGCGGCATGAGTTCGTGCCGGTAGAGCTACAGTTTTTCGCCTATAGCGACACACCTTTGCCCATCGGCTACGAGAAGACCATCTCGCAGCCATTCATCGTAGCCCTGATGACCGACCTGCTGCACTTGGAAAAAACTCATCGCGTGCTCGAGGTCGGTACCGGTCTGGGTTATCAAGCCGCGGTGCTGGGAGAGCTTACGGACAAGGTCTATAGCATCGAATTTATCGAGGAGCTCGCGACCAAGGCGGCGTACCGGCTTAACCGGCTGGGGTATCTACACATTAAAACCACCATAGGCGATGGCTACCGGGGTTGGTCTGAACACGCGCCTTTCGACCGCATCATGGTAACGGCCGCCCCGCAATTAATCCCACCTCCCCTGCTGATGCAATTAAAGAGGGGGGGCAGGATGGTTATACCCACGGGATTGCCGGAGTCTCAGAAGCTCGTATTGGTGTGCAAGGCCGCGGATGGTTCTATTTCAACCGAGGAGATCCTGCCGGTGCGCTTCTCAGAGCTTGAGGGCGACGAAGCCGCCAAACCGTGCTGAACAACGAAATGCCCAATGCTGGCGCCACCCGTAAAGATACCGCTTATTTTTTGCTTGGCTCTTTCTTTCCCCGCTTGCGCTGACTTAGCTTTTTCCCCACCAAAAGCAGGCGCATAACCCGCTCGGCCGCATTTTCTAAGTGCACTCGCGAAAGCCGCATGGCTTCGGCAAGGTCCATGTCTCGCGCCGCCGCACTCGCTAATCCATCGATGCCGTGTTCAAACACGCCGCGCGCGTCGTCGGCCAACCCTCCGCCGATCGCGATCACCGGTACTTTGAAACGCTTGGCGGCCTCAGCGACTCCGGCGGGGGTTTTGCCAAAAGCCGTTTGGAAATCCACCCGCCCTTCGCCCGTAATGACCAAGTCAGCATTTTTTAACTCGCGCTCTAACCCCGTTATCTTGGCCACCAATTCTATGCCCCGCTTCATCTTGGCACCGGCGAACGCGACCAAGCCGGCACCTAATCCGCCGGCGGCGCCTGCTCCCGGTACCTTTGCGATGTCTTCTTCGAACGTTTTTTGCAGCAAGATCCCGAAGTGTTTTAGGTTGTCATCCAGCCGCTTGACCATAGCGGGACTGGCTCCTTTTTGTGGCCCGAACACGCGGGCGGCGCCGCGCGGACCGTACAGCGGATTGTTCACATCGCAGGCGATCACAATTTTGCTGCGGCGAACACGCGGGTCTAATGCGCTGCTATCGATCGCGAAAATCTGCTTTAGCATCCCACCGCTCGCCGTTTCAGCCAGGGGCTTACCCGATTTATCCATAAACCGGACTCCTAAGGCTTGCGCCATGCCCGCGCCGCCATCGACCGTGGCGGAGCCGCCGATACCGACGATAACCGCCTCAACGCCCCGGTGCAAAGCATATTTGATCAGCTCTCCAGTACCGTAAGTAGTGGCTTTGCTGGGGTCCCTTTCGCTTTTTTCGACCAGCGGCAAACCTGATGCTTCCGCCATCTCGATCACTGCGGTCTTGCCGTCGCCGAGCAAGCCGAAGCGGGCATTGACCGGATTGCCCATGGGGCCGGTCACTTGTTTGCGAATGATCCGGCCGCCGGTCCCGTCAACCAAAGCTTGTACCGTGCCTTCACCCCCGTCAGCCATCGGTATTTTTACGCAATCGGCATTGGGCAGCACGCGCTTTATTCCCTTTTCGATTGCGGTGGCTACTTGTAACGATGTGAGGTTTTCTTTGAAGGAATCTGGCGCGATCACGATCTTCATCGTTCTTCCCCCGTACGAGTTATCTCTGGATCGGCTTATGGCTTTATCCGGGCCTGATCACCGTCGTATGTTAGCTCAATCGTCCGCGTTTGCCAGATCGGCGATGGTCTTGGCCAGTCCGTGTACTACGATGCTCATGTAATCGTAGCGCAGGGTGTCTGGCGTATCGCTGGGGCGGTGGTAATTGGGGTTACGAAACGGCACGGTATCCGTGACCATGATCGCGGGATAAGCTTCGCGCCAAAATGAAGAATGATCGGAGCGTCCTATATCCGGCACCAGCCGCTCCGGCGCGACGACACCCTCGGAGGGAAACGCGGTGTGAATGCGAAAAGCGCGTATCGCTCTACGCAGCAGGGGTCGCGATGTTAGGTTCCCGACGAAGGCGACAAACGAACCGCTACTGGGATAAAACCACTGGAAGACCCTCGGATAATGCTGAGTGTTCGGCCTGTCGTCATAGTAACCGATGCTCTCCAGCGAAACCATCCCGACGATATTAACGCCCCGTTCCCGTGCGCCACGGGCATAGATGCCGCTGCCCATCTGGGTGGAGTGGAAGGGTTCTTCTTCATTGACGAACGCGACAAAACGTACCGTCCTGTCCAAGGTTTGCGCTCTAAGCACCCTTGCCAACTCGATCAATGCGGCGATCCCGGAGGCGTTGTCATCCGCACCCGGGGTCCCGGGGACCGTATCATAATGCGCCCCAATAACAATGATTTCGGTCGCCCTGTTGGCCCCTTCTATGTCCGCCTCGAGATTGTAGAACGTGAAGCCTCCCGACAAGCGATAAGCCAGTCGTTGTGACTTGTAGCCGAGTGATGAGAATGTCTGCTCGATATATCGAACGCTGCGATCCAGAGTGTCTCCACGCCGATAATGGCGCTCGCCTATGTCTTCAGCAAGATGCTGGACATGGCCGCGCAAACGACCCTCAAGATCCCGGTCTATAGGAGCCCCCGGTTCGCGGTTGCGCGATTTCTCAGGCATACCCATCATAAAATAAATCGCGGCACCTATCACGAGGGTCAGAATCAAGCTAATGCTAAAAGCTAAGCGCATGTTGAGCGGCCTCGATCATGTGTTACCGAAGATCTTATGGTGGGAAATGCCCCGCTCGCAAAGCAGCCGAGAGACACGGTGCGGCGCGGACCTCGGTGCTAGATTGCACGCCACACGGGCTTGGCGCTGGCTATTTCCAGGATGTCAGCGCGACAGGCTGAACCTGTCTAGACGATAACCGACAGCGAGTTGTGCGGCATTACCAGTGGCATTCACATCGTCGCTGTCCTGCCACCGGAACCGATACCCTAAATCAACAAAAATGTTTTCCGTTAGCTCGTAGCTTAGGGTAGGCTCTACCTGGGCGTAATAGCGCTCATCTGCTCCCACTTGGGAGTCTCCAGCTCCTTCGTTGCGAAAGGCGCGCGCTAGAAACGAGAACGACAGCCTGGGGGAGATGTCCCCAAACCAGCGTATATTGAGTTCATTGGTTTGTAACGCGTTCCCGGCCTCACTTGGCGCGACGCCGCGACGGAAGAACACACCAAGATTGCTTTCTTCAAACCTCTTATCGACACCGAAACCGAAAGCAAAGGACAGGTCACTGTCTCCGCTTGACCTGTCCGTATACTCGGGGCCAGCGGTCACGATGCCACGCAAGGTTTCAGAGAACCTATGCTGCAATCCCAGTTGCAGCCCGTAGGCATCAAAATCGGAGTCTTGATCGTTTTGGAAATTCTGAAAAGATGTGACCACCCCGAGGTCATCCACTTCCGATAAGCGGTACGACAGATCGGCGGTACCGAGGTGGCGCTGGCTGTCGACGACGTTCGACTGCTCGGCGTCACTATAAAATGTATCCGTATAGCTGTATCTCAGGCCTAAATCAAGCCGGGGAAACAATTCTCGTCTCCATTCTGGCGCGATGCGGACTACGTTTCGTTCTATCTCTTCCCGTCTAAGACCGATATCGTCCGAAATGGGAACCTCTGGAACTGGAAGGGGTTCTCCGACGGGCGCTTCGCCCTCAACGGGCACGACTTCGCCGGTTAACACTAGGGGATCAAAGGCCGGTTCTAGGATGCTGGTTCGTAGGGTGGTATCCCGGCGGTAGCTGGCATTAAGCCTCCAAACGCTGCGCTCCGTCCGATAAACCGGAAGAAGGGCAAAAAAGGCATTGGTTGTGTCCAATTCCTCGCGGTTTGACTCATTGACCTCGACCCGAGCGGTTCCTGTTAGCTCGGTGTTTGGGGTGCGCCTGCCAAACACCAGAAACGGCGAAAACTTCCAAGTCGATGCTGATTGACTGTCATCACGCAGAAAGCGGTTGTCGTCGAACTCATACCGCGCGGATACCGAGGGGTCAACGTACCACTCGGCAGTAAGGACCAGCGCAGGGTACGCGGGCAACATCACAAAAACAAACCACCAAATTCCCCTCCGCGGCTCGACCATGCAAAATCTCCAGGCTTAGAGGGCCCCTAAGCACAAAGGCGCCCAGTAAAAGGATGACTCAAAGTGGATCTCAGGGCACCACTACCGTGTCCCCACCCTGCAAGATCACGTTTTGTTCTAGGTTCTTTCCCTTCTTGACATCTGCGTATTCGAAGGGAAGCACGATTTCTTGGCCCCCCTCGCGTCTTAGCACCTTGATTTTGTTTTCACTGGCGAAAGGCGTCAATCCTCCGGCTACCGTCAAGGCTTGCAGCACGTCCACGTAGCGCCCAATGACATAAGCTCCGGGGTTGTTGACCTGACCGATGACGTAGATCTTATTTCCACCGACTGTGGCTACGGTGACAGTGACCACCGGCTCCGGAATATAGCGTTGGAGTTTCTGACTGATGTCTTGTTGAACTTGGTCTGTCGTCCTGCCCGCGGCTTGTATGTCGCCGGCGAGCGGAAAGGAGATTTTTCCATCGGGTCGCACCAGCACTTGCCTCTGAAGGTCCTCTTCTCTCCAAACGGAAATCTCTAACATGTCTTCGGGTCCGATACGGTAATCGGAAGGCGGCGTACGCCCTGGTGCGGATCCTTCGGCAGCCATCGCACTGGGCGATAAGCTTGCGCACAGGAGCAGCGCCAAGAATGATAACAACGACTTCTGCACATTGTTCACCAGGAATCCCCTGCAACGATATCCCAATTGGCTAATCATAACGGCTGTTCTCCGCAAGTCTAAGTAACATATTGTTTGTAAATACCCTATTTAGATTGAAGCAAATTACTGCCGCC
>JBOHHR010000092.1:0-8693 GCA_050725475.1 Gammaproteobacteria bacterium
CTCTCTCGCCCCATCAGGCATGCGCTTGACGCTGTAGTATCGAGGAGAACTCTTCGACAAAGGTGTCGTAGCGGTTGTACAAGCGATCGACATCCGACGCATAACGGTTATACGCGATCACCGCCGGTATGGCCGCGAACAATCCCATGGCGGTGGCGATCAATGCTTCCGAGATCCCGGGGGCCACCATCGCCAGGGTGGCTTGGTGGACATTCCCCAAGGCTTGAAAAGAATTCATGATCCCCCACACGGTGCCGAACAAACCGATATACGGGCTCACGGAACCCACGGTTGCTAAGAAAGGGAGGTTGCTCTCCAGATCTTCCACCTCGCGGTTCAATGCCACCCGCATGGACCGTTGCGCCCCTTCCAAGATCGCCCGCGGATCGATACCGCTGCGCTTGCTTAAGCGCGCGAATTCTTTGAAACCTGCTTCGAAGATGCTCTCCATCCCGTTGGGCTCTTGAGCGCGATCGACGATGCGCGTGTACAAGGTGGTCAGATCTTCCGAGCTCCAGAAGCGGTCCTCGAAGATCTGGGCCGCTTTTTGCGCTTGCTTCAACAACGAGCGTTTAGAGAAAATCAGCACCCAAGAGATCAGGGATGTCAGCAACAACACCAGCATCACGAATTTGACCAGCAGGCTCGCGCCAAGCACCAGATTGGCTAAGCCCAGATCAACCTGCATGGCTAAGCTCGTCGCGTAGGCTTAAGGGCAAGCGCTTAGGTCGCAGCGAACCCGCGTCGTCTGTATCCTCGTAGTAGACCCTCACCGGCCAGGCGAAATCCCTCATGGCTCGCGCGCGGCGGCGGGCCTGAACTCATCGAATAAGCCGGGCTCCCGCAGCAAAGTGGCGGGCGGGGTAAGGCCGAAGTACGTCCATGCACCGCGTGTCGCCATCCTCCCGCGAGGCGTGCGCATCAGGAATCCTTGCTGGATCAAAAAAGGCTCCAGGACATCTTCGATGGTACCCCGTTCTTCCCCAATCGCCACCGCTAAGTTATCTACCCCGACCGGCCCGCCGTCGAATTTTTGCAGGATGGTCAATAACAGCTTGCGGTCTAAGAGGTCGAAGCCACTATCATCCACATCGAGCAGATCCAGGCCCTGAGCAGCCGTGGGGGCGTCTATCGCGCCATCGCCTCGCACCTCGGCATAGTCCCGCACGCGGCGTAGCAAGCGGTTGGCGACACGGGGTGTTCCGCGCGAACGCCGGGCGATTTCCCGCGCTCCCTTCGGATCGATGGCAACGCCGAGAATGGACGCAGAACGCGCCACGATGATCGCTAGCTCCTCGCTGCTGTAGAACTCCAAGCGCTGGACGATACCGAAGCGATCCCGCAACGGCGAGGTTAAAAGCCCCGTCCGGGTCGTCGCCCCAATCAGGGTAAACGGTGGCAGGTCCAGTTTTATCGCCCGAGCGGCCGGTCCCTCACCGATCATGATGTCGAGCTGAAAGTCTTCCAGCGCCGGGTACAGCACCTCTTCAACCACCGGACTGAGGCGATGGATCTCATCGATGAACAGACAATCGCGGGCCTCCAGATTGGTCAACAAAGCCGCGAGATCGCCGGGTCTTTCTACAACCGGCCCGGATGTCTGGCGTAGGTTTACTCCCAGCTCGTTGGCGATGATGTGCGCCAACGTGGTCTTGCCGAGTCCCGGTGGCCCGAATACCAGCACGTGATCCAGTGCCTCGGCGCGATTGCGTGCGGCGCGGATAAACACATCCATCTGTGCGTGCAGAGCCGGCTGGCCGACGAAGTCGCTCAGACGTTTAGGGCGTATGCTGAGCTCGACCGCCGCATCGTCCGGCGTCGCGCGAGCAAGAATGGCTGGATTGTGATCCCCCGTCACGGTCGCTGTTGCGGCTTCCCCGGCGCAGCGCACAAACCTGTGCTCATGTGTTTGCCTCGTGCTCCATAAATACAACTAATTATACGCAATTGTTAAAATAAGACCTATGAAACGTTCAGCCAAAGTTAGCAACCCCCGGACGGCCCTTCGACCTCTAACCGATTGTGCCGCGTGTCAGTGGATGAACCGTGGCAGCCTCGCACTATGAGACTGTCCACAGAATGATAAATAACGGAGCGGGTGGACGATGGACAACAGTTTGCGCCGGCAGGGAATCGCATACACTACAATGGGCGGTATCCCAAGACTACGACATGAATGGCCTGAAACGCCCCCGAATTTAGTCCGAGAATCCACGTAGTTGACAACAACTCCCAAATTGGAGCGGTTAGCCATGTACATACCGGACGAAATATACGAGGGCGACGCACGAGAGATCGCAACAAATATCGAACCGAACTCTGTTGCGTTAAGCGTCTGGTCTCCCCCGTATCATGTCGGCAAAGAGTATGAGCGCGACGTGAGCTTCCTAGAATGGAAGAGCCTCCTGCGTCGGGTGATCCAGGCGCACTCATGTGTGCTCAAACCCGGTGGGTTTCTCGCAATCAATATTGCCGACATCTTGTGTTTCAAAGACCCTAACATCCCTCGGATCATGGCCGAGAATGTCACGCGTCGTAAACGAGGCGATATTACCCGTGAGAACGTTCTGGAGGCGATGAGCCAGAATTCGGGCGCCAGCCGGCATGAAATTGCGAGGATTCTAGGTTGCAGCGAACAGACGGTCGATCGTCGATTGAAGGGCAACAACATTCGAGGCGGAAAGTACGAGACGCAAACTCGGGTGAAAACGGTTTGCGGCATGCTCGAAGACTACGCCTACGAGCACGAGCTGTATCTTTATGATCGGCGTGTATGGGTGAAGGATGCCGCCTGGGAAAACTCTCGCTGGCATACCGTGAGCTACCGCGCTGTGGACGAGTTTGAGTACCTGTTGATATTTTGGAAACCGGGGCCTACGAAAGTAGATAAGTCACGGCTCACAAGGGATGAATGGGTCGCGTGGGGATCTCGCGCCGTTTGGACGATCCCATCCGTGAGGGCCAACGACGACCACGAAGCGAAGTTTCCCCTGGAACTCCCCAGACGCGCGATTCAACTTCTAACAGATCCTGGTGACCTTGTGATCGACTGCTTTGTGGGCAGTGGCAGTTCGGCTGTCGCAGCCATCTTGGAAGGCCGCCGCTTCCTCGGAGTTGAACTGAATCCTGCCTATGTGTTCCTCGCAAGAAGCGCGCTGAGGGCCGCGAAAGATCAGAAACGACAAGCCACGCTGGACCTGCGCATTGCAGAGAGAACGAGTCGTCATGTTGCGTAGTTTCCTTCTCGAACAACCGGATCGAGGTCTTACCCTAAAGCACTCTGGTCGCGCAATCTGCTGGCTCTCTACATAAGACATCACCTGGGAACCGCCTGCTTGAACCGTGATCGCTCCGACTCCGGCGTGCGTTTCGCGCGATAGACGCGATGCCGGCCGCCCGGTGCTTCACCGCTCGCCGAGGCGGCAGGCCGAATAAGCCGCAAGCGGTTGATAATCAGCTCCGTCGCCCGGGTCACGGCTGACCTTGCTCCAACGACTTCAGGCGAAAGGCCAAGATCCGACGAAGGATCTCTGCGCCGCGAGCAGCCACTCCGACTCTGAAGGCCCTGTGAACTTGTGGACAGCCTCCCTGTTGCCCACATACCCACAGCCCTGGACTAAGATCGCAAAAAGGAACCGAGAACGTTGCTACAATCAATCAAAAGTGTAAGGGATGTCCTCAGACTTTTTGTCACCCAACGCTTCGGCTGTTGAGGCCTGGATGCTTTGGAAAAGATCCCAATGGCTGTTCCCGGCCGGCTGTATCGCCATCCTCTTACCGAGCTCGTTGGCTGGTTGCGCCCCGGAACGCCCCGACTCTTATTCGGGCTATGTGGAGGGCGAGTACGTGCGGGTCGCCTCACCCATCGCCGGCCGTCTCACCGAGATCTCGGTCTACCGCGGGATGCGGGTGACGACGGGTGCTCCGCTCTTTGCCCTGGAGCAGGAAAATGAACGGGCGGTGCGCGCCGAGGCAAAAGCGGAACTGCGGCGTGCCGAGGCACAGCTCGAAGACCTCAAGAAGGGCAAGCGGCCTACCGAGGTGGCGGCGGTGCAGGCAGAGCTGTCCCAGGCCCAGGCGGCGGCAAGGCTGGCCGAGGCGCAGCTCCGACGCTAAGCGCAGCTCGCCCGCTCTCAGTTCGTGTCTCCCGATACCTTGGATGCACTGCGGGCGGTGCGGGACCGGGATCGGGCGCGGGTTGCAGAGCTTATCCACCAAGTGGACAACGCGAAGCTCGCGGGGCGTGTGGATGTGATCCGGGCGGCGGAGGCCAAGGTAAAGGCGGCCCGTGCGGCTGTGGCTCAATCTGCGTGGCGGCTCGGCCAGAAGACCCAGAAGGCCCCGGTGGGGGGCGAGGTGACGGACTATCTCTACTCCCAAGGAGAATGGGTGCCTGCCGGTAGCCCGGTGGTGACGCTGCTGCCGCCCGAGAACATCAAGATCCGTTTTTTCCTGCCTGAGCCCGAGCTCGGGCGCGTGCATACCGGCCACAAAGCCCGCGTGAGCTGCGATGGCTGCCCGGCGAATCTGGAGGCCACGGTCAGCTTTATCTCCCCCCAGGCGGAGTACACCCCACCCATCATCTACAGCATGGAGAGTCGCGCCAAGCTCGTCTATCTGGTGGAGGCGCGCTTGAGGCCGGAGGACGCGGTGCAGTTGCGGGCAGCCGGTGGACGTTCAACTGCTGTGAACACAGAGACCCACGAGCTGGTCATCGATGTGCGGGGGCTGTGCAAGAGCTTCGCAGGGCGCCGGGTTGTCGACCAGCTCGACATGCGGGTGCGGCGCGGGGAGATATACGGTTTTCTCGGACCTAACGGCAGCGGCAAGACCACCTCCATCCGCATGCTCTGCGGTCTGCTCACCCCCGACGGCGGCAGCGGCCGTTGCCTGGGCTACGACATCCTCAAGGAGGCCGCCGAGATCAAGCGCCACGTGGGCTATATGACCCAGCGCTTCAGCCTCTACGAAGACCTCACTATCCGCGAGAACCTGGACTTCATTGCCCGCATGTACGGCATCGGCCATCGCCAGGCAGCCGTCGAGCGCAACCTGGAGCAACTGGGGCTTGCGGACCGTCACCGGCAGCTCGCCGGGGCCCTCTCGGGGGGCTGGAAGCAGCGGCTCGCGCTCGCCGCTTGTCTGCTCCACGAACCCCGGCTGCTCCTGCTCGACGAGCCCACCGCGGGCGTAGACCCCAAGGCCCGCCGGGGACTTCTGGCAGGAGATCCATCGGCTCGCGGCCGAGGGGGTCACGGTGCTGGTGAGCACCCACTACATGGACGAGGCGGAACGCTGCCATCGGCTCGCTTATCTCGCTTACGGCCATCTACTCGCCCACGGTACGGTGCCCGAGGTGGTGGCGGCCTCGGGACTTACCACCTGGGCGGTGCAGGGCGAGGGGCTTACGGCGCTGGCCGACGAGCTGCGAGGACTGCCGGGAGTCTCGCAAGGTGGCGGCCTTCGGCACGACCCTGCACGTCAGCGGTACAGACGCAGGGCAGCTCGAGGCGAGCACGGCGCCATTTCGTAGCATGGGGGGCCACCGCTGGCAGATCTCCGCGTCGGGGCTCGAGGACGTCTTCATCCAGCTCATGGAAGAGGCACGGGACAACTACGCCCACTCGGGTTGAACGCGGGGCGAGCCGATGGCCTTTCGGTACTTTTCCTGGGCGCGCTTCGGTGCGATAGTCGTGAAGGAGTTCGTCCAGATGCGCCGCGACCGCCTCACCTTCGCCATGATGGTGGGGATCCCACTCATACAGCTCACGCTCTTCGGCTTTGCCATCAACTCCGATCCCCAGCATCTGCCGACCGCTGTGCTCGCCGCGGACCAGAGCCCCTTCGCCCGCAGCTTGGTGCGGGGCCTCGAGAACAGCGGCTACTTCGAGGTGGTGACCGAAGTCTCGAGCGAGCGGGAGGTGGAGCGCCTCCTCGCCCTCGGGGAGGTGCTGTTCGCGGTGACCATCCCCGAGAACTTCGCGCGCAAGCTACAGCGGGGCGAGCGTCCGGTACTACTTGTCGAGGCGGACGCCACCGATCCCATGGCTACGATCAACGCAGTGGCAGCGCTCAGCAGCCTCACCAACACCGTGCTTAACCGTGATATCCAGGGGAGTCTGCAGCACCTTAAGGGGCGACCGGCCCCCTTAGAGCTACGCGTGCATCGCCGCTACAACCCGGAGGGCATCACCGCTTACAACATCGTGCCGGGCCTCATGGGCGTGATCCTGACCATGACGATGGTGATGATGACGGGGCTCGCGGTCACCCGCGAGAGAGAGCGCGGGACTATGGAGGCCCTGCTCGCCACCCCCGTCCGTCCCTTCGAGGTGATGACCGGGAAGATCATCCCCTATGTCGTGGTGGGCTACGTGCAGGTCAGCCTGATCCTCGTGGCCTTACGTTTCGTCTTCGGCGTGCCCATCCAGGGCAGTTTGTTGCTCCTGGGGATCGCAGTTCTGCTGTTCATCGCGGCGAATCTGATGGTGGGGATCACCTTCTCAACCATCGCCCGCAACCAGATGCAAGCGATGCAGATGACCTTCTTCTTCTTTCTGCCCTCGCTCTTGCTCTCGGGCTTCATGTTTCCCTTTCACGGCATGCCGCACTGGGCCCAGGCGCTCGGAGCGATCCTGCCGCTCACCCATTTCCTACGCGTCGTGCGAGGGATCCTGCTCAAGGGCAACGGCTATGCGGAGATCTTGCCGCAGCTCTGGCCGATCGTGGTCTTCATGCTGGTGGTCATCGCCATCGGCCTCAAGCGATACCGCAAGACCCTGGATTGAACGATCGCCATGGTGCACTCCACCGTTTCCGTCGGCCTCGTTTGCCTCCGCGGCTTGTCAATTCGGACTGATCGCGTTCCGGAAAGGCAGCCGAGGCGCTGGATGATATCGTTGAGGGACAACATTAGCATGAGGGACAACATTCCGGATTGAGCCCAGAGTTCATGGCGGCGGTCGATGCCGAGGTGGAGCACGTCCAGGCTGGTCCAAAGCGGTTTCTTCGTGCGCGTGGTTTCATCGACCTCACGCGCGCTCGGGGGCGATTTTAGCCAGAGCGGCCCGGGCGAATGCGCACACGCTCTTATCCTTATCGGTTACCAACCTGCGCAGCACGGGAACGGCCGATTTTGCGTGTGCCCCCATGGCTCCCAATGCGTCCGCTGCGCGCCACCGCAACTCGGCGTCGTTATCGCGCTCCAGGAGCTGAACCAAAACGGGTATCGCTACCTTGGCCGCCGCTCCTATCTCCCCTAAAGCGTCGACCACTAAGCGACGTACCTCCCCGCGCTTTTCTCTTAATGCATTGGTGAGGGCGGCGGCTGCATCGCTGCCCATAGCCCCTAAGGCGTTGGCGGCGCGCCATGGGATATCGGGATCGGGATCATCCAGAGCCTTGATCAGTTCGGGTATGGCGATATGCGCCGCAGCACCCATCTGACTAAGGGCATCGATGCCGGCCCCGCGTACCGCTGCATCCTGATCGTTTAACGCCTTGAGCAAGACGGGTACCCCCTGCACGCCCATTGTTCCAAAAACCATAGTCGCCGGCCAGGGGAGGGAGGGGTTCTGCGCGCCGCTCGCTGGCGCGGATTCCCTGTGTTCGGCTACGTGGTATTGCTTGGACCTGTGCTTGCGCTGGGATGCCTCGTTAGCCATGGAAGCTTCTTCAACATCGGCCGGGACCAGGGAAGCGACATCGATCTCCAAGCGTTTGGCTAGCTCCAAGCGAACGAATCCCGGAACAGCATAGCGGCTCTCGGCGGCGAGCAAGCAGTCCAGGACCGCGGAAAGAAAGGGCCTGATCCGGGCGGAGACATCTTGCTTGCTGTCGACTCGTGCGAAAAATTTTCGCCACAGGGTTTCGGCGCTCCCGTTGCGCTCGAGCAGATAATAGGCGGCCAGGTATTCGGCAATGAAATTGAGCACGAACCGGATATGAAACTTACTCGGTCGCAATGTCTGAACCATTCCTATTCCTTCTTCAAGTCGGCGCAGAGTAACGCCAGGATCCGCTCCTCCGATTCGGCTCAAAGCCCTGTCACGGGGTATCGCCATCGGGCGAAAATCGCTGCGTGCGGACTCCCAAGCCAAGGTCGCCAAGCTGGACGCGATGTCGTCACCTAACTGGTACACATAAGCGGCGATTAGATCAGGGATGCTGACGGAGCCCTTGAGACCTCCCAGCACCTGTTCCAGGTACAGTTTGGCCACGCCGGGCGAAACCCGCCGCCAATTCGCCATGCGTACGAGGGTCCGAGCTGTTTCGGCGATGGTCATTTCCCGTGCCCGCGCCGTGTTCTCTCGCTGCTGTGCGTAATCACGCAAGAACGTTATCAATCGGTCCCTGTCGAGCAGCCGCGTTTTGACGACAACTTCCGTGTCGTCGAGCCGTTCTTTTTGGCGGGACGTGATCAAAAGGTTTATGCGAGGGAAACCGGGAGTGCTCGGATCGAGCAGTTGCCGCGATTGTTCCGTCATTTCAGAGAGGCCGTCGATGATGACCAGCAAGCGCCCGGTTTGTAGCAAGGCCTGAAGCAACTCGTCCGTTAGGGGTCGCGAGCGGCCAAGCGTAAGCTCCAGTTGATCCTTTATGGCGGTTACAAGTGGGTGGCGCCCCCTGCCCGTATACAAGGTGATCTCGTCCTCAATGAGAACGGGTAGCATGTAGTGCCCGGAAACGTGTTG
>JBOHHR010000093.1:0-6779 GCA_050725475.1 Gammaproteobacteria bacterium
GGTTCGAATTGCCCCTTGGCCGTTGCAACGCGGGCAAACGATGTGGCTCGCCTCCACCAGGGAAGGCCGCAGCCGTTGGCGCGACATCTCGAGCAGGCCAAATCGTGAGATGCGGCCGATTTGCACCCGCGCCCGGTCCACCTTGAGCGCTTCGCGCATGCGGTTCTCAACAAGGCGTTGGTTCCTCTGGCTGAGCATATCGATAAAGTCGATGACGATGAGCCCCCCGAGGTCTCTCAAACGGAGTTGGCGTGCGATCTCATCGGCGGCTTCAAGATTGGTATTGAGTGCGGTTTCCTCTATATCGCTGCCACGTGTCGCCCGAGCAGAATTGATGTCAATCGTTGTGAGCGCCTCTGTGGCGGCAACCACGATCGAACCACCGGACGGCAAGCTAACTCCTCGGTCAAACGCAGATTCGATTTGGCTTTCAATCTGAAAACGGGTGAATAAAGGTACGTGATTCTGGTATAACTTGAGCTTAGCCAGACTGTGTGGCATGACCTGGTGCGTGAACTCCTGCGCTTTTTTGTACAAGGTCTCGTCGTCGATCAACACCTCGCTGATGTCGTCGCGCAGGTAATCCCGGATAGCGCGAATGATGATGCTGCGATCTTGATAAACTAGAAAGGGGGCGGGCCGGTGCCCAGAGGCTTCTTGGATTGCGTTCCAAAGCCGAAGCAGGTAGTCGAGATCCCATTGTAGTTCCTCAACTCCCCTGCCGACACCGGCGGTACGCAATATGACGCCCATGCCTTCCGGGACCTCTAAAGCGCTCAACGCCTTGCGCGCTTCGTCTCGTTCGTCGCCCTCGATCTGGCGGGAAACACCCCCCGCGCGCGGGTTGTTTGGCATTGCCACCAGGTAACGCCCTGCCATGCTGATAAACGTAGTTAACGCCGCACCTTTGTGGCCTCGCTGTTCTTTATCCACCTGAACGATGAATTCTTGGCCCTCGCGCAAAACCTCCTGGATCGCGATCCGGGTTCCACGAGTGGGTTCCTTTAGGAATAAGGAGCGGGAAACTTCTTTTAGAGGCAAAAAGCCGTGCCGTTCGGCGCCATAATCAACGAACGCCGCCTCCAGGCTGGGCTCTATCCGAACGAGACGACCTTTATATACGTTCGATTTTCTTTGCTCTTTCGACGCTGATTCGATGTCTAGGTCATAAAGGCGTTGTCCGTCAACGAGTGCAATGCGCAACTCCTCTGGTTGGGTTGCGTTGATAAGCATTCTTTTCATGGAGCGATTCCTGTCTCATGCGCTGCGACCTCGGCACATAACTGCGGTCAATGTCTTGAGTTGTGGCGTTGGGAGCGCACTTCTGTTAGGGGGTTCCAGGGCTCCGGGTTCCATCGAGCGAACCCAGCCAGAGACGTCTGCGGCCAAACATACCGCGCCATCGAGACACTCTCTCGTCTTTTTTCGGCTGGTGCTTATTGGGATATCCCTCACCTTGTAGCGCTAGGTTTTGATGCATATGGAACCGGGAGTTATCCCGAACTTATTGCTTAGCCTGGTCGAATTTGTTTGCGGCAGAAATCAAGCTGTTAGCTATGAGTAACGGTGATCGCGCCGCAGTTACCGGTAACGTAAGGAGTTTCTAGGTTTTTTCCTTTATTCCAGTCGTTCAGCGCGACGACAGTGCTGAGAAAGCTATTGAATCTAAAAAAATTTTACTTTCCTGCCTGTCGCTTCTCTGCCGGAAGCATTCTCTAAGTATAGACTGCCTTTACGCGATTTGTTCCCTGAAGAATAAACTGTATCATTATAGCAACTTTGCTTCACCGCAGCAATTGCAGCACCGCAATCCAGTCATGGCGCAGAGTCGATCGGTTAGGGTAACACGTGATGACATCGGTAGGCGCTTGGATAATTTTGTGCTTAATGCATTAAGCGGTGTTCCCCGGAGCCGGGTGTATCGGATGATTCGCTGTGGTGAGGTAAGGGTAAATAGCGGGCGAGCCAGTCAAGGATATCGCTTGTTGCAGGGAGACATCATTCGCATACCGCCATTCTTCAGCGAGCGTGAGGCAAATCGTCCCACCGAAATCAATCAAGCGCTAAAGAGCCTTATCGAAGAGAATGTGTTGTTTGAAAACGAAGACTTGCTCGTTTTGAACAAGCCGGCGGGGATCCCGGTACACGGTGGGTCCAGTTATCGTTTCGGGATCATAGAAATCGTTCGTGCGATTCGCAAACCCAGCGTAACATTGGCGCATCGCTTAGATCGCGGCACGTCTGGCTGTTTAGCCATCGTAAAAAGTTCGTCTTTACTGCGACAAATACACGCGGCGATGCGCGAGGGTGCCGTTGACAAGGAGTATCAGGGTTTGGTCAAAGGGGTTTGGCGTGGCGGAGCACGGTTGGTAGAAGGTCGGCTGAAAAAAGGCTTACTCCGAGGGGGAGAGCGGATGGTGCAGCCTGTCGGGGACGGAAAAGCCGCGCGTACTTGGATGTGCCCTGTGCAAAGGTTTCGCGATGCGACATTAATGCGGATCAGACCCTATACCGGCCGCACGCACCAGATCCGAGTGCACGCCGCATCCCAAGGCCATCCGCTGGCGGGAGATGCTAAATATGGTGAGCAGTTGTTTAATCGCCGGATGCGGAGTCTGGGGTTGCAGCGACTTTTTCTCCACGCGAGCCACCTTGGGTTTCGTACACCAAGCCCCCCTACGGCTCACCAGTTCGACGCCCCGCTTCCTCCAGAGCTAACGCGCGTATTGGAGCGCTTGTGTGTGGACCAGGAATGAGCGCAAACTGCTCTGGTTTGCATTGATCTGATGGGCGATCTTTCCTATCATTCGACAGCTTGCGGTAAGGGTTTGTTTTCTATGTACGCGATCATCGAAGAGGGCGGCAAACAATATAAGGTTGCGGAGGGCCATACCTTCAGGACAGAAAAGCTCGCTGCCGAAACCGGCAGTGAGCTTAAGCTTGCTAGGGTGTTGATGCTGGTTGACAACGGCACAGTGCGAACGGGTTCGCCGCATATTGAAGGCGCTTTAGTGATGGTCAGGGTGGAAGGTCATGGCCGTCATGAAAAGATCAAAATTATAAAATTCAAGCGTCGGAAGCATCACCGAAAACGCATGGGTCACCGGCAGTATTTCACCGAACTGCGGGTAACCCAGATTTCGGTCAGCGAATAGCGTTCTATGAGGTATTGGTAGTGGCGCACAAAAAAGCAGCGGGGAGCACTCGAAACGGTCGCGACTCACATTCCAAACGCTTGGGAATAAAGCATTTTGGCGGGGAGTTTGTAACGGCGGGCCACATTATCGTAAGGCAACGCGGGACACGCTTTCACGCTGGGGAGAACGTCGGTTGCGGCGGTGACCACACCCTGTTTGCGTTATCCAATGGGTATGTGCGGTTTCAAAGAAAAGGGCCGAAAAACCGAGCCTATGTTAGTGTGGCGACCACATAGAAATCGGTCTTGTTGGTGTCCGATCACAGGCCCCGTTAGAGACGGGGCTTTTTGTTTGCACCAGTCGCCAGACCGTGGCAGAAACATCGCTCGAGGGCCTGGGGCAGCGCGAATGCTTTATGGTGCGTACGATGAAATTCGTTGACGAAGCATTCATTCATGTACAAGGTGGAAACGGCGGAGACGGATGCCTAAGCTTTCGGCGAGAGCGGTTTATCCCTCATGGTGGACCGGACGGTGGGGACGGTGGTGAAGGTGGCTGCGTCATCCTCAGGGTTGATGAAGGATTAAATACGCTCATTGATTTTCGCCACGCGCGGGAATTTCGGGCGGAGAATGGTCAGCCCGGGATGGGGAAACAGCGTACCGGCCGCAGTGGCAGGGATTTAGATGTTCGGGTCCCTTTGGGTACCCTGGTCTACGATGCCGACACTGGTGAATTGATAGCTGACCTGGAAAAAAAAGGCGAGTCGCTTGTGGTGGCCAGGGGCGGGCCCCAGGGGCTCGGTAACACGCGTTTTAAATCGAGTACGAACAGAGCGCCCCGCAGGACGACCAAAGGTAAGCCGGGGGAAGTCCGTGGATTGCGCTTGGAGATGCAGTTGCTTGCGGATGTAGGAGTTGCCGGTTTGCCCAATGCGGGAAAATCCACCCTGGTGAGCGCGGTATCGGCGGCCAAGCCTAAGACCGCGCCGTATCCTTTTACCACGCTTTATCCTCAGCTGGGCGTGGTGTTTGCGAGCCCCGATCACCGCTTCGTGATCGCGGATATCCCGGGGCTGATAGCGGGGGCCGCGGCGGGTGCGGGTCTAGGCATTCAGTTTCTCAAGCACCTTAATCGTACCCGTTTACTGTTGCACTTGGTGGATTTGTCCGCGCAAGATCCGACAGAGGATGTGCGCACCATAGAGACGCAGTTACGTCAGTACAGTGAGGCTCTTTTCGGCAAGGAACGTTGGTTGGTGCTGAACAAGGTAGACCTCCTTGCAGAACAGGAGATAGCCTCCCGGGGCCGGGAGACCATCGAGCGTATCGGCTGGAACGGGCCGGTGTTTTTCATCTCCGCACTTACCGGTACAGGTTGCCGCGAGCTGGTTTCGCGGATCGAGGATCGGTTGGGCGCAACGGACGGGGCGCGAAGAGATCGCCCAATGGAATCGGTGTGCTAGCGCTTAATCGCTGCTGAAGCTGCGGTAACTAATCGTTCCATTGCAGTCTTCTTCCTCTTGTACGCCACTTCAAAGACACCGGCCGCCTGGCTGGCTTTACGCACGTAATCGTCGCTCGTTCTCAGTTCGTCGACTAATTTAAGCTCTAGGGCGCGGGTACCGTACCAGTACTCACCTGTCGCCACCTGCGCGATCTCAACCTGGGGCCTGTTCTGTTGTACGAAATGCTTAAACAGGGCGTGAATTTCCTCTAGATCGGCGCGAAACTTCTCGCGATTTTTCTCCGTATTTTCCCCGAATAGAGTCAAAGTGCGCTTATACTCGCCGGCAGTGTGGAGCTCGAAATCGATATCGTAGTTTTTTAGCATGCGGTTGAAATTCGGCAATTGACCGACGACGCCGATGGAGCCGATCACGGCAAAAGGAGCGGCGATGATTTTGTCTGCGACACAAGCCATCATGTAGCCGCCACTGGCCGCAATATGGTCAATCGCCACTGTCAGGGGGATGCCGCCGTCTCTTATGCGCTTTAGCTGGGATGCGGCGAGCCCATAACCGTGGACCACTCCACCCATGCTTTCCAGCCGCAGGAGCACCTCATCGCTGGGTCCGGCTACCATCAGGATCGCCGTTATTTCTTCCCGTAGCGAAGACACCGCCGAAGCCTGCACATCCCCTTTGAAGCTGAGCACAAAGACACTTTTTTTTGGCGGACTGTCGTGAAGAGCGCGTTTTTCCTCCTTTTTGTGATCGGTCTTGATCTGTTTCAGGACGTGCTTAAACGCCTTTTTCGGTAGCATCGCGGCTTGCAGGGCGAGACTCATGGCTTGGAATTTTTGATTGAGGTGTTTAACCTCGATGTGCTCTTCCCGGCTTGGTTTCAGTTTCACCAGCAGAGCGAGACCCCAGAACATGGCCAGCATGGGCAAGAACACGACGGTGACCGTTTTGGCGAGAAACAAACCGTAATCCGAGATGAATTCCATCTAAGAGACTCCGCATGAAAGGCCGGGACGAAAGACCATCCCCTCGTATGGTAATCGAACTGTTGTGGGTTTTGGGCTTATCCAAGCATACGATCTAAAGTTTACCATCTAAGCCTATTTGTTCGCTGTCGTGGCGTTGAACTCCTTAATCGCCATACCCATATTCCAAGGGTGTAGTCTCTAATGTGGAGGTGCAAGCATGAGAATGGATAAACTTACGGCCAAATTTCAAACGGCGTTAGCGGATGCGCAAAGCCTTGCGGTGGGCCGGGACCATGCCTTCCTCGAACCCGTGCATCTAATGGCCGCACTGCTGGATCAGGACAGCGGCACGGTGCGACCGCTGCTCCATGCCGCTGGGGTAAATGTCAACCAACTGCGCTCGCAGTTGGGTGAGGCGCTCGATCGGCTTCCCCAAGTAAGCGGCACCGCGGGCGAAGTGCATGTCTCAAATGATCTAGGGCGCTTGCTCAACGTAACCGACAAGCTCGCTCAGCAGCGTCAGGACCAGTACATTTCCAGCGAATTATTCGTGCTCGCGGCGGCCGAGGACAAGGGGCCTTTAGGTGAGTTGCTGCGCAAGGCCGGGGCGGCCAAAGAACGGCTGTCACAGGCCGTCGATCAGGTGCGCGGGGGGCAGCGCATTCAAGATCCTAATGCGGAGGAGTTGCGCCAAGCCCTGGAGAAATACACGATTGACCTAACGGAGCGCGCCGAACAGGGAAAACTCGATCCCGTCATCGGCCGCGATGACGAGATCCGCCGCACCATTCAGGTGCTGCAGCGACGCACCAAGAACAATCCGGTATTGATCGGTGAGCCGGGTGTCGGCAAGACCGCCATCGTAGAGGGTTTGGCGCAGCGCATCATCAACGGTGAGGTACCCGAAGGTTTAAAAAACCGGCGCGTATTATCGCTCGACATGGGAGCTTTGATCGCGGGAGCGAGATTCCGCGGTGAATTCGAGGAACGTCTCAAAGCGGTGCTCCATGATCTGGCTAAGCAGGAAGGCCAGATCATTCTGTTTATCGATGAGTTGCACACGGTAGTGGGAGCGGGCAAGGCGGAAGGGGCCCTGGATGCCGGAAATATGTTGAAGCCGGCCCTAGCACGCGGAGAGCTGCACTGCATCGGTGCGACCACTTTGGATGAGTACAGGAAATATGTGGAAAAAGATGCCGCATTGGAGCG
>JBOHHR010000094.1:0-6805 GCA_050725475.1 Gammaproteobacteria bacterium
ACAACTGGTGGGGATCGACATCGAGAGACCAACGCACGGTGCGCGCGCTTTTCAGCGCCTCCACGCGCGGCAACCACTGCTCCAACATCTGATGCAACAGGCGGCGTCGTATCGACTGCAGCATGAGCTGGGCGCGGGAACGGCCCGCGCGCCGTTCCATGGGTGCGGGAACAGGTCCGAATACCTGCAAACCGTCGCGTAACTGCTCAGTGGCTGCGCCCCGCGCTTGTTTGAGGAAGTGCATCGGCGCCTCCCTGTCCGGGGACTCCGCGCGGAGCAGTGCGAGCGCCTGGTAGGGGGGTAGCTCCGAGGCGCGCCGTTCTGAGAGCGCGGATTGGGCGAACGCGCCATAGCCCCTGGTAAGTAGTGCAGCAAGTAAGGGATGCTCGGGGTAGTGGGTCTGAATTAGCACCAAGCCGGGTTTCTCGGCCCGGCCGGCGCGCCCTGCCACCTGCACCACCAGTTGGGCCAGCTTCTCGCCGGCGCGAAAGTCCACGCTGTAAAGCCGGCTGTCGGCGTCCACCACGCCGACCAAGGTGACCCGCGGGAAATGATGGCCTTTGGACAGCATTTGGGTGCCGACCAAGATGTCGGCTTCTCCCGCGTCCACTTGCTGCAACAGGGTTTCCAGCGATCCTTTGCGGCGTGTGGTGTCTTTGTCGATCCGCACCAAGCGCGCCCCGGGGAAACGCGCCTTCAGAACCTCGGCAACCCGCTCGGTGCCCTGACCGAGCTTGATCAGCCCGTTTACATGTCCTGCCGGACATGCGGCGGGCGGTTCTCGTTGGTGCCCGCAATGGTGGCAACGCAGCCGCTCCCCTGTGCTGTGGTAAGCGAGCTTGGCGTCGCAACGGGTGCAGGCCGCATACCAGCCGCAGCGGTGGCACAGGAGGAGCGGCGCATATCCACGCCGATTAATAAAAAGTAGGGTCTGCTCCCGCCGTTCCAAGCGTTGTGCGATAGCGGCGAGCAGAGGCTGCGATATCCCGCCGTGCAAGGTCTGGGCGCGAATATCAAGAAGTTTCATGGTAGGGGTGCTCGCGGAGCCGGCGCGATGCGGGAGTCGCAGCTCGCGGTAGCGCGCCGCCTGGGCATTGACGATTGATTCCAGCGAAGGGGTGGCGGAGCCGAGGACGATCGGTATGTTCTCGCGCTGGGCACGGATGACGGCGACATCGCGCGCTGAGTAAGGGAATCCTTCCTGCTGTTTATAAGAACTGTCGTGCTCTTCATCCACCACAATGAGGCCGAGATAGGGCAGGGGGGTCCACACTGCAGAGCGAGTCCCGAGGACGATGCGCGCTGTGCCCTCGCGGGCGTTGAGCCACGCACCCAGCCTTTGCTGGGTGCCGAGATCGGAGTGCATGACCGCGACCGGTTCCCTGAAGCGCTGAGACAGGCGTTCTAAGGCCTGCGGGATGAGCCCTATTTCGGGCACCAACATCAGCGCTTGCTTACCGCCACGTAGAACCTCCTCGATGAGACGCAGATATACTTCGGTCTTGCCGCTTCCGGTCACACCGTCCAGCAGGAACGGCTGAAAGCGATCCAAAGATGAGGCGATTTGCTGCACCGCGCGACGTTGCGCTGAATTCAATGGGGGTGCCGGAAGGCAAGCGATCGACGGCTCCGTTGCGGCAGGTTTTGCCACCGCTTCCACATAACCCTGCGCGACCAAGTGATGCATGGCCTTGCGCCAGTTTGCCAAGCGCTGATCCAGATCCTCGTCCGACAGCCCGGATGGATGCTGGCGCAGCAACTCCACGATGGCCGCTTGCCGAGGTGCCCGCTTCAGCAGGCCGGGGTCATGGTCAAGCAGCCACCGGCAGGACGCCGGTTTGGCCTGGGAACTCAGCGGCCCGCGATGCAGCAAGCCGGGCAAGGCGGATGCGACCACCTCGCCTATAGGATGATGGTAGTAGTCTGCGGCCCACCGAATCAGCTCCAGAAGTTTTGGCGTCACTACGGGTTGCTCATCCAAGACCGCGATCGCCCGCCGCAGCTTGATCGCTTGGACTCGGCTGTGGGAGGACGTTTGCATGAGCACTCCGATCCGCACGCCCCGCCGGAACGGCACGCGCAAGCGCATGCCGAGCATAATTTTCTCGATCGGGAAAGCGCACGGCGGAAGATAATCCAGGCACTCCCTAAGCGGGATCTTCAGTGCGACCTTGAGTACCGCGGGATCATGGATCATGGGTCATTAGTTTAAGGGCTTGGCGGAGAATCGGCGCTAGTACCCGAGCCATTTTTTTGTGTTGACCATGCCCCAAGGCGGATAAGCGAGTTGCAGCACGGCTACGGGTGCGCGATTGCAATTCGACGCCCGCTTCATCGGCTGGGAGGTGGTGTGCCTTGGCAGGCCGGCGGCTGAGGAAGCATTCAGTGAAGGCCTTTTCCGTCCGTGCTTGGAACTGTGGAGCGAGGGCGTACCAATACTCGTCGAACGCGTTTCCGGGCACTGCCGAGGTGCTTGAAGGCGTGCGCGCGACCGTGCATTCGGCAGCGCCGAATTTGTTTAGCGCCACGTACTCGATAAGCTGTTGGTCTGTCGCTTTCTGGGTAATACGGCGGAAGCTGCGCGGAGCTGTTTTACTTCCGCATGCCCGGGCCGCCGTCGCAGCTATCGGTAGTGCGCAGACTTTCTCAAAAGCTCTGAGACCTGCTCCTGAGTCTCGATCAGAGAACACGCCATTGCGTCTCTCCGTCTCCAGCAAAAAAAAGGGCGCACACACGATGCGCCCAGGCAGTTGCGGAGTGTCTACTTACCAGCTAAGAAACCATCCTACACCCACCACATCGCTTTCCTCCTCTTTGCCGTCAAACCTCTCCTGTTCGAGCTTGGAGTATTCCGCAACGAGCTTAAACCAATCGGTCACGTCATGATATACGCCCACGGTCCACGCCCTTTGCTCCCGAAGAGAAGATCCCTCGATGTCGAGCCGGCTTGCATCTCGGGCGCCGATCGCATCGGCTTCGCTCTTACCGTAGCTAAAACCAAACTTGGTACGGGTAGGGAATGTCCACGCGGCCTGGGCCAACCAACCGCGGTGTTCGTACGTGACAACTTCCGGATCCAGGGCATCTTCATCCACCATGAGTGTGCTGCCCAAGGCTCCACCCGTATAGCCGGAACCGCTTACCTCACCGCTGCCGTGGCCCGTATCGAGGCCGAGCTGTAAGCCGCCGCCCCAGGCAGTCAGGTCAGGGGAGCAATTCCTCAGAGCGCAAGCGGGTTGAGACCCACTTTCGTGATATAGGCCACTCATGAATGCCTCGACCTGAAAGCCGCCGATATCGGGCGTTCTGTAACTGATACGGGCGTCGTAGTCCGGGTCCAGATGCTCGTAGCCGCTATGAGCTAGTGCGATCCGGCTGTCGAGATCTGCTCTGGCGCCAAGCACGCTTAGGTCCGTAAGGTAGTTTTGGTGTTGCAGCGGCCTTAAGGTACGCCTAATGCCAAAAGCACCGAAATCGCCTCCGATGCCGAAATAAGTCTCGCCAAAATCCCTGCTAACATCGTTATGTGAAAGGGGGTTTTTTATATCCCAGTTCTCAATCGCCGGTGCAAAGCTGGCCTGGCCTTTGCCGGCGAATCGGGTTAATTCGGCTTCGGGTGATCTTTCGCTAAAGCTGAAAAACGCTGGCAATGGGCCACTGCTAACAAGCGCCTCACCGCTTGCCCCACTGCGGCCCGTGGTTGCCAGCGTTTCAGCCCCCACACCACCCAATGTGGCACCACCTGCGTCCTGGTGAACGTAGAACCCGCTTACGCTTCCCGCGAAGCTCGCCTCCCAACCGTTGACACCGTCTACCACGACCACAGCCTTCGCGGGCACCCCAATTGCCATCGCCAGCGTCGCCGTGCCAACTACGGTAGTCAACTTTTTACGAGTCATCCGCTTCATCTGCTGTCGGATGCTTTCTCCATCCTCCCCATTTTTGGTATTAATAATACGTAAATAAAACCAAGTCAAGTATTTTGTGAAGTAAAAGACACAGTATGGCCCGATAGTATGTTGCGTTGTTGCAACGCCGGGGCATTTCTAACCGGGATCCACGCATGGACATTCGTTGTCCGCTCCTTGCCACCGTCACGTCAAACGCTGAACAAACAGCAAGCAAGTAACCATTGCCCGGACTTCCAGGTACAATGCACCCCTCTTGCTTCCGGGTGAGCCGGAGAACGGAAACCATGATGAAGTTCCGTTCGCCTTTCACGAGCATGATGAAAGGCACCCTCACCTGGTTGGCCCTGTCTTTGTCCGTTGTGCTAAGGGCCGAAGAGCCGCTTGATGAGTTTGTGCTTATGTCGGCGATAACAAATCCTCCGCTTTTTCGGCGTGACCATTCCGTGATAAATCCCCTCCGAACGCTAGCCCGACTCATCTTCTTGGCCAGCGCGGTTACCGCCCTGCCGAGCACGGCTGAACCGACCCTGCGGGTGTTTGTCAGCAATGAAAAAGATGACTCGATAAGCGTCATCGATAGCCGAACGAACAACGTTGAAAAAACCCTTGCAGTCGGCAAACGCCCCCGCGGGATCGGACTTTCTCCCGATGGCACGGAGCTCTACGTCGCTTTGGGCGCCGAAAACGCAATCGCCGTCGTCGATCCAAAAAGCTTAGCGGTCTTGCGCAAGATCCCTTGTGGCGATGATCCGGAGGCGTTTGACGTGCATCCAAACGGCGATATCTATCTGTCGAACGAAGACGATGCAAAGGCCACGGTACTAAACCCCAAAACGGGTCAGATCGTGGCGCAGATCGCGGTGGGATTGGAACCGGAGGGTGTGGCGGTTTCTCCCGATGGGAAGCAGGTTATCGTCACCAGCGAATCCACCAACATGCTTCATGTCATTAGCGTTCCAGGGCACGAAGTGATCGCCAACATCCTCGTTGGCTCCAGACCCCGGGCTGCGGTCTTCTCCAAGGATGGAAAGTGGGCCTATTCGAGCTCAGAGATTGGCGGTGAAGTCAACCGCATCGACATGAGCAGCTACGAAATCGTCACTAAGAAAGCGCTTGCCGACGATAAGGCCAAACCCAAAGATCTGCGTCTCAGCAAAGACGAGCGCACGCTTTATGTTGCGGGAGGGCGCGCTAACAAAGTATTCGTATTAGACGCCGAAACCCTGGAGATCAAAAAAGGTATTCCCGTCGGCGAACGCGTTTGGGGCTTGGCGATTTCTCGGGGCGGGAAGCGCCTATATACCACCAACGGCTCGAGCCATTCCGTGGCCGTGATCGATACGGATAAGAGCGAGGTGATCGCGACGGTGGCGGTCGGCCGGTTTCCTTGGGGGATCGTGATCGACGACTGATGGGGCACCGCAGAGCTTTACTGGCGCAAAATCGTTCATCACGGGTCCTGAGGTGCCATGACATAATGGCCCGTTGATCTCAGCTTGGTGAGGAATACCCATGAAAACCGAAGGCAGACGTGAAAGCAGCAATGTTGAAGACCGACGCGGGGTACGCTTCCGGGGCGGCCGCGGGATCGGTGTGGGGACTATCGTCGTCGTCCTCGTGGCGATGTACTTTGGCGTCGATCCTAGGATCCTATTGCAGTTGGCGGACTCACGCGGGCCAGCGGAGCTAAGTCAAGAAACGCCGGCAGGGCGCCCCCCTGCTGGGGATCCCCTGGCCCGATTCGTATCCGTCGTGTTGGCCGATACGGAGGATGCGTGGCGCCCGCTGTTTCAACGCGCCGGGGCCACCTACCGAGAGCCTAAACTCGTCCTGTTCAGTGATGCGGTGAGCTCCGCGTGCGGCTTCGCTCAGTCGGCTATGGGTCCGTTCTATTGCCCGCTGGACGAGAAGGTCTATATCGATCTCTCGTTTTATCGAGACCTCAAGGAACGCTTCAGGGCACCGGGGGATTTCGCCCAGGCCTATGTCATCGCACACGAGGTCGGCCACCACGTGCAGAAGCTATTGGGGATCTCGGAGGAAGTGCACCAAGCCCAACAGAGCGTGGGACGCGCGGAGGCCAATCAGCTTTCCGTACGAACTGAGCTGAAGGCAGGCAGTCACGCAGGGGTCTGGGCCAACCATGCCCAGCGGGAGCGCGACATTCTGGAGGAAGGTGATGTCGAGGAGGCCCTAGGCGCCGCTACGGCCATTGGGGACGATCGACTGCAAGCGCAGACGCGGGGCCATGTGGTGCCGGAATCCTTCACTCATGGCTCGTCTGCGCAACGCGTGCGCTGGTTCCGCAGGGGTTTAGAGTCGGGAGAGCTGGAACAGTGCAACACTTTTGAGGCAGCCAGGCTCTAGGGCCGTGGAACCTCTTGGCGTTCCCAGACCCGTGGAGATTAGCTTGGGACCTTAGCCACGCTATCACGGTCAAATGTTTGACCATGCTGAATCAAACCGAAGCAAAGAAAAGGCGTTCCGCCTTGCCCGCCGCCAGCCACGTTCACCGCAGCGGAGCAACGAGGAAGGAGGGCGGGCGAAGCGCTGGTAGGACTAGGTGTTGAATTCGTCAACGCGCCCGAGCCTTTTTATACCCGACGCGCCAACTGCCAGGACCGCCAGGAACGTAAGCGCTGAATAAGGCCTTCCAGACTCACGTAAAAACTTGGAGTGATATAGAGCGTGAGCAACTGCGAGAACAACAATCCACCCACTACCGCGATCCCCAGGGGCTGGCGCGCCTCTCCCCCTGCGCCGTAGCCGAGGGCGATCGGCAAAGTAGCGAGGATCGCCGCAACGGTGGTCATCATGATCGGCCGGAAACGAACCAGGCTGGCTTCGACGATTGCCTGCTCGGGGGGAAGCTGCTTTTCGCGCTGTAGGGTGAG
>JBOHHR010000095.1:0-4053 GCA_050725475.1 Gammaproteobacteria bacterium
TCGATGGGAACCAGATCACCATCCAAGGCGAAGCGGACACGGCGACGACCTTGATCGAAAAACTCGAATCCTCGCAGGACTTTGCCGGTGCACGGTTCACTTCCCCGATCCGGCAGAACATCCGCACTAACAAAGAACAGTACAACCTCTCCGCCGAGATCGGAGCAGAAAAATGGTAACACGCTCGACGACGACGGTGCATCGGGTTCTAGCCCTAGGTTTGCTGTTCACCGTTCTGGGTTCAATGTATGTTGGTTTTTTGCAGCCGCTGATGGATGCTTACCGATCCTCCGCCGACCGATTGCAACAGGCTCAGGACCAACTCGCTAAGTTAATCCACATCGCGCAGAGTCGAAAAGCGACAGAAAGCCGGCTGGCGGAATTCCGCCGCACTGACACCAGTGACCGCTACTATCTGAGCGGCCGTACCCCGAGCCTAGCGGCCGCTGGCCTGCAAAACCACCTAAAAGCGATCATAGAGGCCAGCGCGGGACAGCTGATCACCTCCAGCGATCTGCCCAGCACAAACGAGGAGAGGTTGACAAAAGTTGCAACGTCGCTGCGTTTAAAAGACCAAACCGAAGGGTTGCGAGAAATCCTCTACGCGATCGAGACCCAGTTACCACTGGTATTCATCGACAAGCTCTCGGTTCGGGGCTTGTCGTTTTACAGCGCGCGTACAACCCCCAACACGGAGCCGATGCTCGATATTCAATTGGATCTCTCCGGTTTTGCCCGGGCGGCAGAAGCCGCAAACGGCAAACGCGAACAGGGTGCCAGCTTATGACACGGCGCACGATAATGATTTCTTTGGCGGCCCTGCTTGCGGCCGTGGTTGGGCTCGAAGTGTTCCTAGGCAGCCACGACAGACCCCTCGAGACAGCGAAGGCGGGGAGCGCCGGACCGCCGCTCAAGGCGGTCGACATGGGCATTGAGTTTCCCCCGGTTGATCGCTATTCTGAATTCATTGAGCGGCCACTTTTTAGCAACACGCGTAGCGCCTTCCAGCCGCGCGATACGCCGCTTGACCCGAGTGGTGCTGGCACCGCTGTTAATTTCGATCTCGAACTCTCAGGGATCACCCTTTCCAGAACCCACAAGCTCGCTCTGATCAAGACCCAAAGGGATAACGCGCAACATCGGGTCGGCCAGGGTGAGGAATTTCGCGGATGGACAGTGGAGGAGGTACTCGCGGATAAGGTCGTGATACAAAACGGCGCGCAGACCCAGGAACTGGCTTTGATCAGAAAAGGGGATCCCTTGGCGGCCAAGCGCAAAAAACTACAAAAACAAAGTAAAAAGCACCAACAACCGCGATCCGCCAAATCCCAGGCTGAGGATAAGAAAAGGCAGGATTCAGGGCAACGCAGCGCTGAGGAGGAACACGATCCTGAGCACGACGCCCAGGCGGAATCCGAGAGTGAGGAAGAACACTAATATATTCTATATTTATAACCTATGTATCATTGCGTTCGAGAATGACTCCGCTGGCATTGGCGGCAGCGGGTCAGAAATGGGGGACCCACATGGCGAGTGTTTCATGAAATCGCGGACAGCGTTGGTGCTGTTCGGGGCGGCCTTTCTTCTTTCTGCCTGCGCCAAGTTCCCCCGACAAGCTCCCCCGTGGGCCCCGCCTTCAGCGCGCACCATGGTAAGCCCACAGCCCCCATCTCGGGGAGTATCTTCGGAGATCGAGCTCGGACAACCGGAGGAAGAGAAGCGCAAACCCGACCTGCACCGCGGGCACGGGCGGTTTGTGAAATCTCCCGACTCGGTTCGCAGGCCGCCCAGCCGGCAGGGGGAATACACGCTTAATTTTGAAGATGCCGATCTGCATGAGGTGGTCAAAGTCGTTCTGGGTGATCTGCTGCAAGAGAACTACGTGATCGATCCCGCTGTGGCGGGCACGGTCAACATTCAAAGCAGTCATCCTCTGGCTAGGGAGGACCTGATCCCGATCCTCGAGTCCCTGCTCAAGATAAACGACGCCGTGTTGGTGGAGAGCGGCGGCCTGTTCAAGATCATTCCGGCGGAAAACGCCTTTCGTGAAAGTCTGCCTCCATCCGTCGGGAAACGTCCCGGCGGCTCGCCGCTTGGTTTTCGCACCCAGGTGGTGCCGCTGCGTTACATCGGCGTCGATGAGGTGCAAAAGCTGCTCGAGCCTTTCTTAACCGAGGTGCTGATCCAAGCGGATAAGCGCCGCAACCTGCTCATTCTCGCGGGGCCGCAACGGCTGCTCGATAATATGATCGAAACCATAGAGGTGTTCGACGTGGACTGGCTGAAGGGCATGTCCCTGGGATTGATTCCCTTGGAATACGTGGATGCCAAGACGGTGGTCACGGAGCTGGAAGCAGTGTTTGGGGGGGAAGATGAAAGCACCCTCGGCGGAATGGCGCGTTTTATTCCCATCGAACGCCTGAATTCGGTTCTGATCGTGACTTCCCAGGCCAAATACCTGGATGAGATCAGCGGCTGGTTGGGACGTCTGGACCGTTCGGACGGGAAGGCCGGTCAACGCTTGTATGTCTACTACGTGCAAAACGGTAAGGCCTCGGATCTGGCGGCGACGTTAAACGGCGTATTTGGCACCGGGCCTGGCCAGGGGGCGTTTCCGGGCGCGGAAGTAGCCCCCGGCCTCGAACCGGTCACGATCGAGTCCGAGGGACCGGAGGGGGAGGGTCAAAGGCGTCGTGGGGCAGCCGAACAACAGCCCGCGAGCGCGAGCGAGCTCACCCTGCCGAGCGGCAGCACCGTGCGCATCATCGCCGATGTGGTCAACAACGCCTTGGTGGTGTTCTCCTCCGCGGCCGATTATCAGATGATCGAGTCCGCCCTGAAGAAACTCGATATCGTGCCGCTGCAGGTTTTGATCGAGGCGAGCATTATCGAAGTAACACTGACCGACAACCTGCAATACGGCGTGGAATGGTTTTTCCGAAACAAGATAGGGGGCGAGGCCGTCGGTACCGGATTGCTGGATTTCGTCGCACCCAGCGTACCGGGAGCGGTTTTCCCCGGATTCTCTTACCTGATAACCACGGGGGGCGAGGCACGCGCGGTGCTCAACATGCTCGAAGAGGAAACTGACCTGAAAGTCTTATCCTCGCCGTCCTTAATGGTTCTGGACAATAATACGGCGTCGATCAATGTGGGCGATCAGGTTCCCATCCGGACGGGCCTACAGCAGGCCGTGACCGATGTCACTGCGCCCTTGTTATCCAGCGGTGTCGAATATAGAGATACGGGGGTGATACTTGAGGTCACGCCCCGGGTGAACGCTAGCGGTCTCGTATCCATGGATCTTTCCCAAGAGGTGACCGATGTAGGACCGACGACTGATCAGACCCTCGGGCCCACTTTCTTCAAGCGCGAAGTAAAGAGTACCATCGCCGTGCAGTCCGGCGACACCATCGTGCTGGGGGGGCTGATCGACGAAAACGACAGAAAGACGAACTCGGGGATCCCTGGGCTTTCTCGACTGCCTCTCATTGGAGGTCTTTTTGGCACCCGAACCAACAACGTCTCGCGCCAGGAATTACTGGTCATCATCACGCCACGTGCGGTGCGCGATCAGGAAGAATCGCTGCGGGTGACGGAGGAGTTCAAGCGCAAGTTAGAACAGCTTGCCCCGCCGAGAGCGGTGCGCTAGCTATCGGAGCTGAAATCGGTCCATTGTTCCATCATTCTCGTTAAGGAGAACCCACTATTCGCCGTCGGAATTCACCCACAATCAGGGACGAAAACGCCATCGAGCGCCTCACCAAACGAAAAAATCGCTATCCGTACCTACCCCACCCGAGGACGATGATCCCCATCCCGACTAAGGCCACGCCCGCTCCGATCCAGTCGAAGGCCGACAGTTTCACGCCATCGACCACGCGCAGCCAGACAGGGCGGTCGCTACGTACACACTGCCGTAGGCTGCGTAGACCCGGCCGGTGGCGGCCGGATGCAAGGTCAGTAGCCAGACAAAGAGCGCAAGGCTCGCCGCAGCGGGCAGCAACAACCAGATCGAGCCGTGCCGGCGCAGCCACAGGTAGGGGAGAAAGC
>JBOHHR010000096.1:0-2291 GCA_050725475.1 Gammaproteobacteria bacterium
AAACGCAGTCTGACGACTTCCTTTGGCCATGAGATCCTGTTCGTGGGCTCCGGGGGCATGTTCGAGTATACGGATGCGTCGCGTGTCCCAGACGCTATTCACCGGGAAGTGATGGCGATGGTAATGCGGCAAGAAACGCCTCCTACAGCGAGAGCCCGACCCTCGCCCAAGCTATTGTCTACAGCTAAACGGCTAGCCAAGAGAGTCCTAGGGTACAGCGAAATGGATTTATATGATCTCCAAACATGGACAGTATTTGAAACTTAGCCGGTACGACCCGAGGTCACAGGAGCGCTAACTGTAAGCGGTGTTTAATAACCATCTTTGCGTTATCGCCCGAAGCCGCCCAGGAACAGTTGAGCAAGGTTCCAGCTCGTTCGAGGCAGCAAGCCTGCCGGCTGCTGTGGCTTCCTTTCCAACGGATCAGGTCGGTGAGAATCGGCTGCTAAGAGTCCTCTGCCCATCGCTTTGGCTAGACTAGCCAGCCCTATACGAGCAGGGGTGTAGATTTCTGCGTATTCGCTAATCGGATGGGTGGAACGATCATCGGGGACGCAACTGGTGTCCCATTTCCTTTCTTGGAGCCGAAAAGGCCGGCCATAGATCAAGCGCACGAAGAATATCAATTTTTGAGTTTGTTGACTTATAATTCCCGGCTAGTGTTGTTTGCCGGGGCTTTTCCCTGCTGTGAAGCCTCCGAAGGGGAACGACGTGTATCGGGACCGCCGAGAAATGTATGCAATCTGCACCTGTTCAGGGGTGCCATCCGCTGAAACAAGCGGTTTTCTTCGGCGCGGGGAACCAGGCTAGCGCAGGCGCAAACAACTCCCACAGAATGCCTGTCATGACCACCACTAATAAACCCGAAATATCCCAGCCCCCATCCGCGATAAAGGGCCCCAAGGCCAACAACATAATTCTTCTCGTTGATGATGACGAGGCGATGCGCTTGCTGGTCAGGACGGCACTGGAGAGCGACGGCTACGCCTTCTTGGAAGCTAAGAATGGGCGCGAGGCGCTACAGCTCTTTAAGCGTCACACACCGGATCTGGTGTTGATGGATGCCGCTCTGCCCATGATGGATGGTTTTGAGGCCTGCGCGAAGATCAACGAGTTGCCAGGTGGAACGGATACCCCAGTCATCATGGTTACATCGTTAAATGACGACCCCTCTGTGGAAAAAGCTTTTGCCGCAGGAGCCGTTGACTTTTTGACCAAACCGCTCCACTGGGCGGTGACCCGCCATCGGGTACGTCGTATCCTAGCCGCTGCCCGCACCGAAAGGGAGTTGCGTCGCCTCGCTTATCACGATGCGCTGACCGGCTTACCCAATCGTCTGTTGTTGCTGGATAGGGCGGGGATCGCGATTAGCCGCTCGGATCGGACGGGCCGCTTGCTTGCCGTGATGTTCGTGGACGTGGACGGCTTCAAAGCCATTAACGATAGCTTTGGGCACGAAGCGGGCGATAGCTTGCTGTGTACGCTTGCGGACTGTATCTCCGGTTCGATCCGAAAGAATGATACGGTATCCCGCGTAGGAGGTGACGAGTTTCTTGTTTTGCTTGAAGATCTCGGCTCTCCGCAAGATATACGCCGCATCGCCGAAAAAATCTTAACCCATATTCGCCAGATTTCCGATGTCGCTTTCAACAAACGCACGGTCACGGCCAGTGTCGGGATCGCGCTTTCCCCCCACGACGCCAACGACATCGGCTCGCTGATCAAGCTGGCCGATGCGGCTATGTATCGTGCCAAGCAGGCTGGAGGTGATGCTTATCGGTTTTGCGGGAGCGCTAAGACCCCTTGACACACTACTAGCTAGCGCAGCCTGGGGTATCTCGCCCCTAACCCCCCGCAGCGGCTGCCCCGAGGGATTCTCCTCCCGCCTCCTCTATGAACTGCTCACAGGCTTGTCTCGCCTCCGAATCCCGCATTTGCCGCGGGGGACTTTTCATATAGTACGCACAGACCGCTTCTAACGGTCCCGCAATCCCTCTTTGCAGCGCAATCTTGGTGCAGCGTATGGCGTCGATCACCACGCCTGCGCTGTTCGGCGAATCCTGCACCGAGAGTCGTAACTCGAGATCGATGGGAGCATCGCCAAACCCGCGCCCTTCCATGCGGATAAAGCAGACTTTATTGTCCCCTTGCCAAGGCACATAGTCGGATGGCCCGATATGGATGTTGCGGGGATCCAGCCGCTGGTCAAGTTGCGATTGCACCGATTCGGTCTTGGAATGTTTTTTTGATCTCAGCCTGTCCATGGCCAGCATATTGAGGAAATCGGTATT
>JBOHHR010000097.1:0-6334 GCA_050725475.1 Gammaproteobacteria bacterium
GCGCGAGAAAGTCTCTCAATGTGGTGTTGTCCGCCGTGTGGCCCGCCAGCACCTCGTAGGCAATCGGCAACCCTTCCGGTGTCACTACCAGCGCAATCACCACCTGCACGCAATCCGATCGTCGATCGCGCGAATACCCGTACGCCCGTTTGTCTTCTTCAGACTCCGGCGGGTCACACTCAAAGTACGTGCTCGTCAAGTCGTAGCACATCGAAGCTGGCGTTGAACAAATCCCGCCACCGATCTACCAAGTGATTAAACACCGCCGTCTTGTGTGCAAGCAATCGGTCATGACATGCGTACAGTGTGTGGATATCCGACAGCGCCGCATCCACACCCAATAAATCCGCCAACGCACTCCGTCCGAACCACTCCCGGTGCAACCGCCACTCACTGCCCGGTGCAATCAGCCGATACGCCACCAGCACGAATAACACGTGGTCCCAGCGTGTGCCCTTGCGGCTCGGCGCCAGTCGCTCACACCAGAACCGATCGAACCGCAACTCCTGCCACAACCTTAGCGCCAACCAACAGGCACCCCACTGCCGCGGCCGGCACAAGCGCAACTCATTGAGCCGTAGTCGCACCACCGAGCCGTCCGGTACGACCGCTTCACAACGATCTTCGGGAAACAAGGACAACGTGCGCGAAACCGCCGTACCACCTTCGAACACTTCAATGGATTTACGCCACGCCAACTCCTGCGAGGAGTTGATCTCGCCCAGATACAACACGTGCCGCGGCGAGCACGCGCCCACCGCTCAGGCGCTTGTTCTCGACAATACGGAAGTCACGGTGCTCCTTGCCGTCTTTCTTGCGGATCGTCGCGCGCAGAAACATGACGGATCGCCATTATCCGTGGATTTATCGCGGCTGGAAATAGGCAAGGTCTTCACTACAGCGGGTTTCGGCTGACTTGACCCCACCCCGCCCATGCAAACCAAATACTTAGCCAACGCAGCCGCGAGAAACCGACCGCGAATCCGCTAAGTTGGGCTAATGTAACTCTTTGTTTTCCTGGGAGCTTTGGGTGGGCTCGAACCACCGACCTCAGCATTATGAGCGCCAGTAATCTGTCTTGGCTCCGAAGAGTCCGGTGATGTGTTCGAAGGGCTTATCTGGCGAATCCGGGTCACCGGTATTCCCGACCAGTACTTCGGTAAACTTGGGGCGCTGTGGGTCTGTGAGACGGATTACAGCGCTGCCTGTGCAAAACTCGGCGCGACACGCTATAGATGGCCAAAGAACCCGTGGTCGATCGGCGAAGAGGGGTTGGATGTTCGGCCAGTCACCACACCTCACGAGCAACAGAGCGGAGCGGAAGGCGCGCCGCAACCTGCTGAAGTTTGTTCTTCCGTCAAGCGCGATGCCATGGCCCACGAAATTGAGCAAGCCATCCGAGAGATCGGACTCAATTACACACCAGAAGAAGTCATGAACAAGCTGGCTGGTTATGCCGGCAAGAAAGGCAGTTGCATCGTCGAGGTGGATCGTAATTGCGCGATTTGGCGCCGAGATTGCGGCGCCCTCGAAAGTCTGACAATGAATGCGCTGAAAGAGCGCCTAAGACGAGTTAAGAGGCACCAAGGCCCACGCCACCACGCTAAGCCCACGCGACCACGCTAAGCGAGACCACGATCGCGATCGTGTGCGACGCTACACCCAGTCCTTTTTACTACGGGGATTTGCTGTGGCACACAACGCGACGCTTCGGGCGCAAAACCTTCACCTCACCCGAATGATCCTGACTGGCGATACGACATTTCGCCAGGAGTTTTCCAGGCATTTACCGCGGCTTATCCGCCTATGCCACCCCGATAAACACGGTAATTCCGACCGTTCCAACGTAATCACAAAATGGTTGTTGAGCCAGAGGGAGGAGCACCGTGACGGTTAACCATATCGAGAGGCATAAGTGGGTAGCTAGCCTACCACTTAGCGGCATCGAGAATGCCGTCCTGCGCGTTTTGGCCGACTACGCGAACCACAAAACCCTGAAGTGCTGGCCGTCACTTAAAACCATCGGTGAAGAGAGTGGCTTTTGCAAGAAAAGTATCTTACGCGCACTCCGTAGCCTGCTATCGAAAGGACTAATCGACGTTAAACACAGTCATGGGCGGACACCAAACGTCTACCTCTTACGCATTCCCAACCGTGCCCCAGAGACACCGTTGAAAAATGGCAACGGTATCCCACAGACACCTCAACAGTGCCCTAGAGACACCGTTAACGGTATCCCAGAGCGCCCTGAACCAGTAAATAAACCCGTAAATGAACCCGTAAATATATTTGCGCATCGTTCCGATGCGCGTGTTTCTGGTTTTTCTGGTTCTAAGGAAGCCGAGGACGAACTCTTTACAGAGTTCTGCGCCGAGTACGAAGTCAAGAAGGACAAAGCCAGAACCCTTCGTGAGTGGCGAAAACTTAACCCTACCCCCGAGCTGGCTCGATGCATCATCGAAGCGCTGAAGGCGCAAAAGCGGGCGCGGTACGGTAATGGCTCGGGTGGCTTCACCCCGGACTGGCCCTATGCGGCGAGGTGGCTGAGAGATAAGCGCTGGGAGGATGACGTGATGCCGTCGAAGCGGGCGCCTGTCCGTCCCACGAGGGTCGTCCTATGAAAACATTCTCAGACTTCGGGATCGACCTCGCCGGGAAGACGGGCGAAGAGATTAGGACGACCTGTTGCCAATGCTCCCATACCCGGAAGAAGAAAACTTACCCTTGTCTCAACGTCAACACCGAAAAAGACGTGTGGCACTGCTGGCACTGCGGCTGGGCGGGCAGCTTAGCCCAAGGGGAGGAACGCCGCTCGCAGCCACCTAAGAGGCCGCCACGCAAGCCCGCCTATTACCCGCCGCTTGTCCTGGACCACAGGGCGGTTGACTGGCTTGCCGGCCGCGGGATAACCCCGGAGGTCATCGAGCAGGCAAAGATAGGTTTCGGCTCGGTCTACATGCCCCAAACGGAAGGGGAGGTGTACGCCATCCAATTCCCCTATTTCCGCGACGGCGAGTGCATCAACGTCAAATACCGCGCTGTCGAGGATAAGCTCTTTCGGCTCGCCCCTGGTTGCGAGTTGGCGCTGTATGGGTTGGACGACGTTAAGTCCGAGTGCGTGATCGTCTGCGAAGGCGAAATGGACAAGCTCGCGTTCGCCGTGGTGGGTTTGCAGAGTTGCATATCTGTTCCCGATGGAGCACCCGCACCGAATACCAAGAACTACGCCAGCAAGTTCTCCTACCTGGAAGCCGACGAGAGCCGCCTTGAGCCGGTTAAAAAGTTTGTCCTGGCGGTAGACGCCGATGCACCAGGCCAGAAGCTTGAGGAAGAGTTAGCGCGGCGTTTAGGCCATGAGCGCTGCTGGCGCGTGTCCTGGCCGGATGGGTGCAAGGATGCGAATGACGTGCTGCTGAAGCTGGGCAAAGACGTGCTGAAAGCGCTTGTGGAGCAGGCGAAGCCGTATCCGGTTAAGGGACTGATACAAGTCTTCGACATCGCGGAGCGCATCCGGGCGATCTACAACCAGGGCTTACCCAAGCCGGAGCCGACCGGCTTCAGGCCGCTCGATGAGCTGTACAAGGTTCGGGTAGCGGAATTCACCGTGATCACGGGTATCCCTTCTCATGGCAAGAGCGAATGGCTGGATGCCCTGATGCTGAATCTGAACCGCGTTGGCTGGCGGTTCGGCGTGTACAGTGCCGAAAACCTGCCGTTAGAGCTGCATTTCAGCAAGCTTGCGGAGAAGCTGATCGGGAAGCCGTTCAGTGAAGGCCCGACGCCCCGCATGAACCCCGATGAGCTGGAGCAGACGATTGAGTGGCTTCAGGAGTGCGTGACCTTCATCCTCCCCGGCCCGGACCAACCCGCGACGCTGGATGAGATCCTGGTGCTCGTGTTTCGCCGGGGGATACGCGGGCTGATCATCGATCCTTGGAATGAACTCGATCATTCACGTTCGGCGAACCTTACCGAAACGGAGTATGTGAGCCAGTGCTTATCGCAGATTCGCGCGTTCGCGCGAGCACATGCCGTGCACGTGTTCGTAGTGGCGCACCCAACCAAGCTGACCAGGGACCGGAAGACTGGCAATTATCCAGTACCCACACCCTATGACATTTCCGGATCGGCCCATTGGCGCAACAAGGCCGACAACTGCATAGCTGTGTGGCGGGATTTGGAAGACGACGATAACCGGGTAGTGCAGATCCACGTCCAGAAAGTCCGCTTTAAGGACGTTGGGCGAGTGGGCATGGTCGAGCTGATCTACGACAGGCCAAGCGGGCGCTACTTTGACCTGAAGGATGCGCCACGTGAAACCGTTTACGACTACGAGTAACTACTAACGAAAGGAGGAAGCGATGCAAGAGAACTGGCTAGGCCGCTCAACCTGCTTCGCGGCAAAGATCGAAGTGCTCCCGTCCAAACCATGCTCGCCTCGAAGGAGGTAATCATGCCAGTAACCAAAATCACTAAAAACCTGTCCCTATCTCAACTGTGCAGCGACGATATCAGGCGAGACATTGACCGCGTACTCGACGCCGCTAGGCTGTATTGGGTCGCAAGTGTCGCCGGAGGACCGGCGCACTTGTTCTTAGACGGCGGGACGGACTGCGGGACGGCTTGCGGTTTTTTTGACGAGAGCTGGCTAGACCGGCACCATGCGTACGAGCTGCGCAAGCTTGAGGGCCTTGACCGCTGCGAAGAGTGTGTCAGCGTCGTCGAAGAGATCATGCGGGACGCGGTGAGCAAATGTGGCAGGCGGCACACCTACGAGTTGAGCGAGGCCGATTTTAAGGAGGTTGCGACGGTGGTTACCAAGGAGGAATTTGAGCAAGCCTTTAAGAAGCGAACCGGCGACGGGTGCTTTCCTGAACCCGCGCGGACGAAGGTGCTCATCGCGGCTACGATGCTCGTTGCGCGGCGCACCTTTCCTTCTTCGGGCCAGGCGTAGCCGCAAAGTATCCACCCAATCATCCGGTGTGGGGTGAGTACGAGAAGGAAGTGTTCAACAAGGTCTCTACAACGTTCAGGCCAGCGTATCAACAGAGCGTGCAACGCTTACGGGAGCTTTGGTATTTAGGAGAGCCTTCGGCCCTGTTTGGATATTTGTTTGCGGAGAAAAACCATAAGAGTTTTCATCATCGATAATAACGCCTGAGCTTTATAGGACGAACTGGAGCGTGCCGGTGCCTACCGTGTCTATCAGGATCCAGCTGACCTGCTGCGGCATTGGACGAGGTGGGGGTCCGGGTTGCAGAATGACTGTAATCCCATGAAGTCGTGGGGACGCCGACCTTTAAGCATGGACCGATTTATGCCACTCTTGCAAGAGGTGCTGACAGAGCACGAACGCGTGGGCGTGAAACTTAGTGGCTGGTGAAAAAAATCAGGCTAGCGGCGCTTCTGAATCGGAAATGAAACCCCCCGCAACCCTTGCTGCGCCTAGCGTTAGCCTCCTCCCTACCCCCCTGAAAATTGAGCTTAAGAGCCTGGATGATGTGCGCTTGGAAATGGCCCGGGTCTATCGTGATATGAGGGGGGAACGGATCCACATGGCCGACGGCACGCGGCTGGTGTATGTGCTCTCGCAGATCGGGCGAGTAATCGAGGGATCACACGTTCAGCAGCGCATCGAAGCACTGCACCGCGTCCTCAATCGGAGGCCGAAGCAATGAGAGATGCGCTTTACGAGCGGCTGACCGCCGAGGAGCGGTTGAGCCTCACCATCGAAGCCCTGGCGCGCGGCGATTGCGCCGAGGCTGATCGATTAGCCGACACCTGCCCGCAGTACACCTACCGGCTGCCCGACTGCGAGTATGCGATGCGGACGATAGACCTCATGGGCCTTGCGGCCCTTGCGACCGCGTGGGCCTGGGACTCCGCCTATCGCGCCCTGGCCGCCCAAACCGCGATGCATCGGCTCGATGACCTCTGCCGAGGCAGCGAAGCGAAGTTGCAGAGACTGCTTGAGGCCAGGAACGCGTGTATTGCTGAGGTTAAAGGCATCTACGCGGGGTGGGAGCAATTTTGCGAGCACATCGGGGTAGGCGCTGAGCTGGTGTTACGCGTCAGCGGCTGTGACGTGACAGAGAAGCCCTGGGCGACGGGCGCGGGCACCGAACATGTTGTACCCAGCCTCCAAACAAAGGAAGGCGTGTTTGGTGCGCTCATGGAATGTTGGAATGGCGATCGGCCAGTCTCCATAGGCGCTTGCTCCACTGAATACGCAAGCAACGGGAACTGTCAGCGAATCCGCCTTGCGGGCCAGCGTTAGAACCAAACGTTGCCCCCACGCACACTCACCCGATTTAATCGGGTTTACTTGGGTTAA
>JBOHHR010000098.1:0-4444 GCA_050725475.1 Gammaproteobacteria bacterium
AAACCATTATGACTGTCCCGCTGGATTGGTGCCTAGGCCACCGCTTTTACCACAAGTGGCTGGGCCTGTTCCCCGAAGCAGTTCGGGAGGTTCCATGGCAGGTTTATCCGGGCCACGAACCCTGCCCGATAGCGGTACCTGCGGGGCTCACCAGTCAATGGCAGGACCAGTGGGCGCCCCAGGTCATCCAGATGCAAAAACGGGCTCGCTTGCGCAGAGCGCGTGAAATGTTGCGCGCTCCCAACTTCCCGAAACCCATTTTGAACAAGAACGTGCTTCACATCGCCACCTGGATTTATCGCCTCGGGCTGCGCGATTACGCTTATGTCGTCGACGCGGCGAGCACCTACTACAAATACTGGTGCACAAGCGGCGGGAACTATATGCCCCTTGCCCAGCCGAGGTGAGCTCCACGCGCCGCAATTTAATACCGAATGGATCGCTATAACGGCGCCAGCCAGGTTGAAGTTGACCTAGATTCCCTGCGCCACAACCTAAGCGAAGTCCGACGACATATCCGGGCTGATTGCGCCATCGTGGGTGTGGTAAAAGCCGACGCCTATGGCCACGGCGCCCTCGCCGTAAGTCGAGCCCTGTTCGGCGCGGGGGTGACCCAACTTGGCGTGGCCCGGGTCGAGGAAGGCTTGGCACTCAGGGAGACAGGGATCCGAGATGCCGCCATCCTAGTCATGGGGGGCATGCGCGAGGCCGACGCCGAGTGGGTGGTGCGTTATCGGCTGGAACCCGCCATATTTGGACTGGACTGCATAAAGGCGCTGGAACGAGCCGCCTCGGCCCAAAACGCGCTTGTTTCGGTCCATATCAAGGTCGACTCAGGAATGGGCCGGCTCGGTTTGAAGCCGCAACGGCTGGGAGAGTTTCTACAGAAAATAACCGCAATCAAGCATGTGGCCGTCCGCGGAATCATGACGCATTTCGCCAGCGCGGAAAGCGATCCGGAATTCACCGCGCGACAGCTCGGTGAGCTGCATCACGCTTTGAAGACCATTCCCGAGCAGCGCAGGCGAAAGCTTACGTTCCACGCCTGCAATAGCGCGGCGATCCTAACCACACAAGCCGCGCATTTCGATGTGGTGCGTTCCGGTACCTTGTTATACGGCCATCCTCCAGCGTCGGACTTCAGGTGCAACCTAGATCTGAAGCCTATCCTGAGCTGGAAGACCGAAGTCTTATCCATCAAGGAGATCAGCGCGGGGGATTCCGTCGGTTACGGGCGCCTGTTTACGGCCGCCAGGGATAGCCGCGTCGCTGTGCTGCCTGTGGGCTATGCGGACGGTTTTACCCGGGCGCTCTCGAACAAGGCCTCAGTGCTCATTGGTGGGAAACGCGCTCCGATTATCGGGTGGATCTCTATGAATATGATGACGGTCGATATCACCGAGCACCGGAAAGTAAGCATAGGCGATGAAGCTGTGTTACTCGGCAGGCAAGGAGCGGAAACCATAACCGCGTGGGAACTCGCGGATCTAATCGGAACCGACGTGGCCGAAATCCTATGCGCGATAAAGCCCCACATCAGGCGAACGCATAAGGAGACTCTCTATGAGGACCGACTTGTAACCCACGGAGGAGTTGCTCCTCAACGACGTTAAGGCGTTGGTAAATACGCTCAAGCTCGCCCTTCGCTCGGCAGGTAGAGGCGATCCGTCCCACAGTTACTTTCGGGCCAAGACCACATAGTTCGTAGTAAAAAAATCCTTTCCTCGACTGAACCTGTCCAATAGGAGTCCGGCCAGATTCAGTAGGGGGAATACGGTCAAGCCTAATATTCTTTGAATCAGGTAAGAATCTCGAGCCACCAGTTTTAGGCTGACGTTAATCGTGCGGCATATCCCGGCTATCGAGTAGCCCTCGGGGCGGATCTCGATGTCCGAAAAATTCGCCAGCAGCATTTTGAGCCCGTCGGGCAGAAAGCGCCAGCGTTCGTCATGATGCCGCGGAAAAAGGGCGGGGGCGCTAAGAATGAGGTACCCCTGCGGCACCAAAACACGGTGTATTTCCGATACGAGCTTGTCAGGGCTTGCGGCATAATTCAGCACCTGGGTGCACACGACTAGGGAAAAGCTGCTGTCTTTAAAGGGCATGTGCTCGCCGATGCCGACGATATCGACCAAGCCTTCGAGCTGCGGATCGAGGCAGACGTAAAGCGTGGCCCTAGAGGATAGCAGTGTTTTGTAAGGGCAAATCCGCCCGCCGAGATCCAAAACCGCCAATGCGTTTTTTGGTAGCCGCCGGAGCCAATCGATAATATGCTTGCGCCGTTCTGCGTAAACGAGAAAATCGGGAGAACGAAGGGAGGGCTCAAGACGCTGTCTGCTCTCCTGGCGTGCGTGATCGAGGTGTAGCCGGACCGCGTTCTGCTTATCGGGTAAATCCTTGTAGTTTTGATAGCCGCTCAATGACGGTCTCTCACCCGCCCGCTTCTCCGTCACGCGTTTAGCTTGGCTGCGATGAGGTCGAACTGCCTGTGAAGGGCGGTGCGGTACTGGGCATTTTTTTTACGGATCTTGCTAAGCTCGGCAAAGCGATTGGCTTCTAGCGCCTTGAAGCGCCCCATCAAGTCCTCGAGCGTAAAGCTCTCCAGCTCAACAGCATAGTCCCCCTGGCCGGCTTCGATCAGCAAATCTCTCGATTTTCGGTAATAGCATATTCCCAGCACGGGTCGCTCGGCGAGAAGCGAAAGGAGTATGCCGTGAAAGCGGGTGGCGACGACCAGATCGAAAGACGCATAGATTGCCATTAGCTCAGCCACGGAACGGCTAAGCCTTGTCACACCGTCGGTCAGCGGTTTCACATCAGGGGCGAGCGATGCCAATACATCGTGGATCACGTTCTCGTCCTTGGGCATGGTGTTGAAAAAGCGAACGGGATAGCCCTCCCGCAGCAGCGCGGAGACAAAAGCGGCGAGACGCCCCACGTAGCTGTGATATTTTTCTGTGTCTGGGAAGCACCAATAGCGCGGGTCGTACACGGGCATAGGATTAATACCGACCACCGGCAGCCTCGATTTAAGCGTAGGGGGCGGGGAAGCTTGGACCAAGAGCGCATGCGCCAAGTCTGGGAACACTTCTCTCTTGTCGCGAAACCCATTGATCTCGATGAGGCGCTTGGATGCCGCGTCTCTAAAGGACGTGTGGTCTGAAAATCGCAGGGCGGTCCTTACCAAAAGCCTGCTCAAAGGTGATTCCAGGGGGCCAGCGCCTACGCTCGCGAATACCAGTTTCGCGCCGGCAAGCTTCGCCAGGAGGGACCATTTCAAGAGGGTGTAGGGAAATCCCCAGGTACCTCCGAAATTGTCCAAAAACTGGTTAGAGCCGGCGATGAGCAGCAACCGAAATCCCTTTAACCGCCGGTAGGAGACCCATAGGAATTTGCACTCCTGAGAGATCCGCCAGACTGCTTTGAGCGCGAAACCGAGCACAGAAAGCCTTTTTAACCTGTTTTTTAGGGTTTGCTGTCCAGCGTTTCTGTCAGCCTTTTCTAGCGCGATGCTTTGTTCAGAGAATAACGGCTTTTGCCGTGTGTATCGGATCCCATAAGCGGGAATGTTATACCGCTGACTGGTGTCGGAGGGAACAACCGAGAATCCGTACAGCCGCGCCTCCGGCAACCGCTGCCTTAGATTTTGCACCACGGCTTCGATGATAGCTTCGTCTCCTAAATTCTGATTCCCGTAATGCCCGAATATCCCAATATTCAATTGTGCCTGCTTCAATTGTGCCTGGCTCATGGGTCAAGTTGAGTTAAAGGGGCCGTGGATTAATGATAGTAGAAAAAAATCCAGCTGACCCCTCGTTGGTCTTCCCAGCTGAAACGCTCCCCGTAGCGCTGGGTCGCAGCGCGTGTTGGTATCCAAATGCTCGGTTCGCTCGCCCAATTTGCAAGGCGGGTCGCAACACCACCATCACCTCGTCGATGGCGGCCATAGCTGCGATCTCCGGCTGATTGCTTGGCATGTGAGTCTTGTTATGTCTAAGCTTAGGAGCACGCCTGTATGTAGCGATGCGTTTTAGCCCGCCAAAGCGACCACGCGAGATGAAAGCCGAGATAAAGGGCCTGTGGCTTTGTGGATGCCTAGCGATTAGCCCGCTAGCCCACCAAGCCGAAGGCAATGGATTTCAAGCGCACAAAGCTAGGCCAGAGCGGCCCAGTACGCGCCCTGGGGTTCAACTTCCTCCGGCTGAGTGCGACAACTCTCTTTTAGCGAAGATGGCCAAGGAGCTTAGGCCCGGATCATATGTAGAACTGCCGACCAAGGGGTTCACTTATGAGCTTGATTTTGATGGCAGTGCGAATACCGTCTTCGGATATAGTTACGAGGCGTTTTGGGACCCCGCCACGTGCCGGGTGCTGTTCATCGGCGGTGGACATCTCGCGCTGACCAAATTTCTCACCTACAGCGCGTCCGACAACCTGTGGACCC
>JBOHHR010000099.1:0-7202 GCA_050725475.1 Gammaproteobacteria bacterium
GAACTACAGGCGCTAGACGCCAGTCATTTGTTCGAACCGAGCATCACCAAGATCGGATTTCGCCGGGGAATGGCGCTGCGCGGGTATATGTATGATTTTATAAATCTTTTCGCGCCACACCTGACTCGAGACCGAGTCGATCACGCCCTTCGTGCCGACTCGCATGCAACCCTAGACGCTCTGTTCAACGACTTCGCGCTTCCCGTGCACTAATAGCCTGTCGGACTTAGTAAGAAGCTACTGCGGCGGTGGGAAATCGAAGTCGAGCCTCAACCTCCGCGCATTTGGCGACACGGCAAACCGTCAGCGGTGATTTTTTTACCAAGGTGATCCCGGGCATCAACGCCTTGCGGTCATTGCCACGTTTGCAGCATGCAGCCCGCATTCTTTATGAGTGAGCTCTTCCCACCACCAGCGGCCTTCCCGCTCATGCTGGCTAGGAAGCACGGCCCGAGTACAAGGCTCGCAACCGATACTGACGAAACCCCGTTCGTGTAACTCGTTATAGGGCACTTCGTTGTCACGGATATATTGCCACACTTGCTCGGAAGTCCAATTTGCCAAAGGATTGAATTTAATTAGGGCATGGTCTTCGGTTGAAAACGCGCTATCCCGTTCCACCACCGCGATGCGGTTTCGGGTACCGGGGCTCTGGTCCTTGCGTTGCCCGGTTATCCAGGCCTCGAGTGTCGCGAGCTTGCGGCGCAAGGGCGCGACCTTGCGGATCGCGCAACATTCTTGATGCCCATCCCGATAGAAACTGAAAAGTCCCTTTTCGCGCACCAACTGCTCTACGGCACCGGGCTCTGGAAATAGCATCTCAAGAGCCAATCCGTAACGCTCGCGAACCCGCTCCAGATAACGGTAGGTCTCCGCGTGCAGGCGTCCGGTATCCAAAGAAAACACGCGCACGTTTTTTCTAATCTTAGTGGCCATATCGAGCAGGACGACGTCCTCCGCTCCGCTGAAAGATATGGCGACGCTATCAAAAGAGGTTAGCGCCAAGGTAAGGATCTCTTGGGGCGATTTAGTCTCGTACTCTCTGGCCAGCCGGTTTAAATCAAATGCTGTGATACTCATCTGCCCTCCTCAAAAACACTCTAACTTTATTGGTATACGGACACTTTGATAGGTTATATTTTTCTGCACGTTATCGCATCGCGCCGAGTCCCTCTTTCAGCCTGCTTTTAGCTAAAACCAAAAGTCTATCACGCCCGCACTACTCTCAAAAATAATAACTTTTTATATGCTTATGCGAAAACGCAACCGGATCCTGAGCCTACAGAGATCCGCAAAAAACGAAGGCAGTCGACGAATTTGCTGATTTTCAGGTCTGCTCCCAGGGTAATCCGCGAAACCGCCAGCCGCCCACGGTGTTTCGATGTCCTTCAGCATCACGCTCACCCTCGAAGCCTTCGGCAATGTTATACACCTCGGTAAACCCCGCCGCAGAGAGCGCTTGAGCGGCCGCCAGAGAGCGCTTGCCGCTTCGGCACAACGTTAGCACCGGGGTCGTCTCAGGGCTGCGCGCTGCACGACGCCCTAGGATGCTGCGTGCCTCGGTTACGAATTGGGGATTTGTGCGCCACTCTGGCCATTCCTGCCACGGAATATGCAAGGCGCCCTTTGGGTGACCGACGTAGTCGTACTCCATCTTGGTGCGCACGTCGACCAGGACCGCGCCCGAACCACATTGCAGGATCTCCCACGCTTCGTCAGGAGTAACGTTCTTTACTTCTGTCATGGAACTCTTGCTGAATGTGTGCTGGCGCCAGTATAACGTATGTTAACCCTGGCTGAGTGTTCTGTTACGCTTCTGTCACGCCGTGCCCGGCATAAACTTAAGCGCCACGCCGTTATTGCACCAGCGTTTACCGGTCGGTGGGGGGCCATCGTCAAACACATGGCCCTGGTGGCTATCGCAGCGCGCGCAGTGATACTCGGTTCGGGGTAGGATAAGCGTGAAGTCGAGCTTGGTGTCGAGGTGGCCGGGTATGCTACCGAAAAAGCTTGGCCAACCCGTGCCGCTTTCATACTTGGTTTCGGAGCTGAAAAGGGGCAGTTCGCAGCCGGCACATACGTAGATCCCTTGGCGTTTTTCATCGTTTAGGGGGCTGGAGAAAGGTGGCTCGGTTCCTTCCCGTCGCATCACGCGGAATTGCTGCGGCGTTAGGATTTGCTGCCATTGTTCCTCGGATCGATGGATTTTCTCGATCTTCCGGGGTGCCGCTTCGGACTTGGGTCTAGCAAGAGCCCGCAGCGGCAATGCGATGGCGCCCACTATGGAGCCGATCAGTAGTTCTCGTCTGCGCATGAGGTTACCCCCTTAGCGTCGCTGGCCAGCCGGTTAGAGGGAAGCAGGGAACAAAAGTTCGCGTAAGACGAACCCTTGCTCTCCAATCGGTCGGCGGCGATCGTAGGAAAAAGAACCAAAATGAGAAAAGAACAATTAGACGGACTTCGCTTCGTATTATTTTTGATGGTCTTCGCAACCCATTACGCGCCCAACCCCCTGAGCGTCGGATACCTCGGTTACGCACTGCCCGTGTTTTTTGTGATGAGCGGCTTCTTGATAACCAATGTCTTGCTGTCAGCCGATCAACCAAGCCTAGCGGACAGGCTAAAGACCTTTTACCTGCGAAGGATCCTACGGATCTGCCCAGCGTATTATCTGGTGGTGGGGATACTAATAGCCATGGGATCACTGTCGTATCCCGCTTATTACCTCGCCTATCTCCTTAACATAAAGCTATTCATTGCGAGCCTTGACCCCTCAACGGCTTTCGAGAAATGGTTTGTCCAAGGCTGGCGCCAGGAGTCCATGCACCTATGGTCTCTCAGCGTTGAGGAGCAATTCTATGTCCTCTACCCCCTTTTGTTATACCTCACGCCCGTTCGCTATCGGATCGGCCTGTTGTTCCTGGTGCTGCTTGCGAGCATCGCGGCGCGGCTTTGGTTGATGGCGGTGTTTCCCAGGTCGTTTTTCGGCACCCTATTGCCGGTCTGCGCGGAATACTTTATTTGGGGCTGCGTGTTTTCGTGTTGGGAGCGTAAGAAATCTTTAAGGTCTTTGTCGCCCTCCTGGACCGTGACCGTGGCGGGGATCGCCGCGGTGGGCTTGATCATCACCGAGTTCCAGCTTCGGCAGAATGGGTTTTTGCAGTTTACGACGTCTAATTTTCAAACCCCCATCGCTATGACAATGGGATTTTTCATTTGGGGACTCTGGTCGATCGACGATAGCCATCCGTTTGCCCGGCTTCTGACTCAGAAGCCGTTGGTCTATTTCGGCGCTATGAGCTACACCCTATATCTCGTTCATTTATTGGCTTTGGATTGTTACCGGCGTTTCCCGATCAATCTTCCCTTCTCCAGTCATACCGATGCCGTTGCGGGCAGTTTTCTTTTGTCCCTGGTGATGGCGATGACCATATGGCACCTGTTTGAAAAGCCCATTTACTCCCTTAAGCGCTATCTGCCCTACTCGAAGACTTCCGGAGCGTGGTGAGAACTTCCGCGATCATGGCTGGAAGGTGAGGCCTAATTAGGGAGCGGGAGCCTTTGCACCAGGCCGTCTTGTTTCGCCCCCATTTGTCGCCGAGTGCTGTACATGAAATAACCCACAAGCATCTCGTCCTCGCTTTGCAGTCCCCAACGCACCTCCTTCGAGGGATCTGGGTTCGCAGGATTGCCCACGGAGTTGTCGAAAACGGCGCGAATGATGATCTTAGTGCCCGCGGGCAATGGTTTCGGGTTTTTCAAGTTATAGACCGTTTGCCAGTTGAAATTGTAATTGGGAACGGATAGCAGTGCCTCGGAACGCCCGTCTGGGTAGATGGCGCGGTATTGAAAACGCCTGCCGCGAAAATGCATATGGGGGTAGAACGCATGCAGCAAGCCCTCATCGGCAACGATCGCCTCAGCATCCTCTTCGTGCTCCGGGGCGTGCGGCGGAATTCGAATCGCCATGTTGGCGGCGCTCGCTACCTTATACTCCCGAGACGGGGGCGTGGTGTGAAAGTACAGCGCCAATCGGGGCTTATCGGTCATTTCACGGCCAATGGGCACGTAATGCAATTGCAATAGCAGGGTCGCACCCGCCGGCAAGAACTGCCCTGAGTGCTCGGGAAAAGGCAAGACATCGAAACCGGGCACATAAGCCGCAAAGAAACCATTGAGCCCTTCTAGCCATCTTGGTTCGCGGTTTCTTGTGTGTTCAGGATATTTAACCAGAACGAAACCGTGGTGCAGCAGGGCGCGATTGCTCGGTTTCAGGTGCACCGCTCGCACCCATTTATCCGAGGCCAACGGTAGCGGCAGCTTTAGCCAGCGATAAGGGATCACGCCTTGCGCTGGAACATGTTGCTCTGGAATATCGATGACCAGGTCCGGTGTGCCCAAAGGCCACTCTTCTGCCGGCGTGACGGTGGTTGCGGATAAAGGATCTGCGTCCGCGCCCCCAGGCGCCCCAGCGTCGATCCAACGTATTAAAGTCCTTTGTTCAGACACGCTCAAGGAGAGATTGGGAGAGAACTCCCCAATAACCGGGTCCGCATGCCACGGGGGCATGCGCTTGTTCATCACCACTTCCCGCATCATGGCGGACCAGCCACGTACCGTCTGGTAGCTATCCATCGCCCAGGGAGCGACGCCGTCAGGACGATGACAAATAACGCATTTCTCGCGCAGTAAGGGAACGATCTCGCGTGCGAAGGAAGGCGGCCGTTGAGGCGCGTCGCCGGTGAAAATCAAACATCCCACACTCGGCCGCTGCGGTCTTGCGATCGGCCTGTGATCCAGCAGCGCATCGACAGCCTCCTGTAAATACCGGCGAGATGGGGCCTTTTTTTGCACCTCGTAATATAAGCGATCATCGATAGGCCCGCGGTAGCGGATCGTCCAGTCGCGGGTATCGATCAGAATGGCCTCCGCCGTGCGTTTGATGCTTAGGCTTTCGGCAACCAACTGGCTATGGTCTTTTAGGATCGGGATATCGATATCGTATACGGTGGCCTCATTTTTTAACCCGGCTCTGTCATCCTGAAGGTTGGCGTTCAGCAGAAAAAATCTCACTCCTTTTGGGACATAGCGCTCGCGAAGTTTCTTCAGGGTAGCGAAGCTATTGCGCACGATCGGGCATCCGATGCCGTGCACGAACAGGACCACCGCCCTGGCGTCCGAATTTTGGTATAAGCGATGAAATCGCCCTTCCTGATCCAGCAACGCGAAGTCGCCGATCGCTCTGCCCGCCTCGCTCGATGGTGCTGCATGGGCCAGGGACAAGGGGATAAACGCCGCTGTTGCGATGGCGGCCAGAGTTAGGATGATCCTCGGCGAGGCATTCTTGTACGTTATCATCTGCGCCCTGGGGTTGCCTGCTTACGCCATGCATCAAGACGGATGACGGGTTATCTCTTGGATACGCCGCGTTGACAGCGTTACGGCCGTACTAGGCCGGGCCACTTGAATTTCATGCTATCAGCTAAAATTCGCGGGTACAATTGGGAATCATCATTTGGCGCCTCGCCTTGGTCCGCGACCTGAGGACGGCAGGTAGACGGCCAAAAGGCGCTGTTGGTAGCATACCCTAAAAAACGATTGCTCCCCGCAAGATTCCGCATGCCTCCTTTCCCTGAAAAAAGCGCTGCCGATGCGCCTCTCCCCCACATTTCACGTTTGGCTCCGATGCTGCTTCGCACCCTTTTTTTGCACCACGACGGCATTGTGCTTGGCGCTACCATCGCTGCCTTACAAACACAGGGGTTGCTCGAGGTATTGGTGCGGGAGCAGCGGCTTTCGATGGGTGATTTACGACGACGCTTTCCCTGCAACCCGGGCTATTTGCATGTGGCTCTCCGCTGTCTGGCCCTTCAAGGCTGGATAGTGCGCACAGGCCCCGCGGCTGCTGACAGCATGGATTTCGAGCTTGCGGCGAAGGGTTCCCTGGCCTCACACGCGTTTCCCCTCTATGTGGATGTGGGGCGATTTCTGTATTCCGGTGTGGCTTTAGAGGACTATTTGGGGAGCAGGGACAAACCGGACGATAGCCGCATCACGGAATTCGGGCGTTTGGTGGAGAAAGCAGTTCGTGGCTGGGGCTTATCTGGAACGCACGATAGCGGGACAGATCCGGGGCTGTTCCAGATCATCTGCACCCATTTGGACGGCATGCTGGTCGGCCCCTTGATGATCTGCGCGAAGAGGCGCGGTTGGTTGGACGGGGATCGGTTTCCTAGGGACAGCTCGCTACCCGACGAGGCCTGGGATCCCATCGTGGAGCTTCTTGATTACCTGGGATGGATGGCGAGAGATGGAGATCGTTTCTCATTTACGCAACTTGGAAAGGTAGCGTGCCAGTTTTCCATGCACTACGGATTGACGCTATCCTACCATCCCTTGTTCTGCAGGCTACCCAGGCTGATATTTAACGGCGCAATAAACGTTACCCACGTTGACCCCTCTCGGGAAGAAACGCATGTTGATCGGACGTTAAACGTGCTGGCAAGCGGAGTTGCACACCGGCCCTATTTCGAGGATTCGAACCGGATCATACTGGATATATTTAACCGTCAGCCGATACGAGATCAACCGCGTTTCGTCTCAGACATGGGATGTGGTGACGGTGCTTGGTTGCAAGGGATATACGAGGTCGTGCGCACCCGAACATTGCGGGGACGATTTCTCAATGACTACCCCTTGCTGATGATCGGGACGGATTACAATGCCAAAGCGCGGGAGGCCACGGCCGAACGTTTACAGCGGGCGGGGGTGCCGAGCCTGATCCTCTTCGGCGACGTAAGCGATCCGGACCACTTCGCTGAAGCACTAAAGCAGCAGGGAATAAATATCTGCGAAGGGCTGCATATCAGGGCGTTCATAGACCATAACAGGCGTTATCTCGAACCGGTCGATGGCGAACGCGCAGCAAGAAGGATGATCCGCTCGTCTGGAGCATTCGCCGATGAGCGGGGTAACGCCATTTTGAACAATTATCTGGAGCAAAACCTCATAGAGCACTTTGAAAAATGGCGGCCCTATATAAAAAATCACGGATTGATCATCATCGAAGCCCATAACATTGAGCACTCCGTGGCCGCAAAATACAACGGCAAGGCGCACGCGACCGCGTTTGATACCTACCACGGGTACTCCAATCAATACCCGGTCGATTTCGAGGCCTATATGGCCTTAACCGAAGAGGC
>JBOHHR010000100.1:0-2285 GCA_050725475.1 Gammaproteobacteria bacterium
ATGTTGCCGCTGCCATCAAAGTGCAAGGACACGAGCTCGTAACCCTGCTTCTCGGTGCGGTTCCAAGAACCGTGTAAGGCGACCAATGCGGCACCTTGATAGGCCGGTGGCAGCGTGTCACCGCGCAAAAAAGAAATGCCACGGGGCGAGCTGTGCGCAGCAAACTCGTGGACGGGCGCAACGCTGTCGTTGATCCTTGCCTGATTGCCTTCGCCAAAGTCGGGGTCGGGGATCTTTTCGCCGTTGGCGTAAGGCCAACCATAAAACTTTGTCCGCTCAATGCGGTTCAACTCGCACGGGGGAAAATCGTCTCCTAACAAGTCGCGTCCCATGTCCGTGCCATACAGCTCGTTAGTACCCGGGCGCCAGTCGAAGCCCACGGTATTGCGGATCCCTGCCGCGTAGATCTCGCCGGAGCTCCCATCGGGACGAAAGCGCAACATCGCGGCGCGGCGTGGGTCCCGCTCCGCGCACGCGTTGCAACTGGAACCCACGCTCACATACATCCAGCCGTCGGGTGCAAAACGCACGCTACGGCTCCAGTGGGCACCACCGCTGGGCAGACCAGTGACAATGCGCTCGTAGTTACCGCTCACACTTCGGGTGCCAGCATCGAAATAGATCCGCCCCACCGCGTTGCTCTCTGCAACGTACAGCCAATCCTGGTGCAAATCCATGCCGTGTGGCCGATTCAAACCAGTCAGAAGATCGTGCCGAGCTTCGGGTGAGCCGTCACCGTCGGCGTCACGTTCCAGGAGTACGATTCGCCCAGAGCGCGGCAAGCTTACCAGCAGATCTCCGGTGTGCGTAACGCGCAGGATGCGTGCGCCGGGTAATCCACTCGCGTAAAGCCGAATGGAAAAGCCCGCCGGCAGCGTCAAGCGGTTTTGGACCGTAGCGGTAGATGGCGGCGCGTTGCCCCAACCAAGCAGCGCGACGGGCACGTTCACCGCGAACCGTTCGGGTAGCAGCAGCCATAGGAGTGCTGCGGCGATAACCATCAAGGCGAGATCGCGAAACAGCCTCTTCATATTGGGGATGTGGCAAAAGATACAGAATGCACCGCGATCGGACGGTTGCTTTCGTCAAATAGATACGCGGACTTTAGATGGAACAACGATCGGATCCCACGGGCGGTCTTCCTAAGCGATCAGCCGTCCGAAAGAATTCGAGGATGGCGCTATCAGGCGGGCCATTTGAACGCCGAGCGGGGTAGCCAATCTGTCACCATGTTGCACGTTTTAGCAACTAGGCGCCGCAGCTTTGGGATTTCGTCGGGGACGCTTGGGACCGGGTTGGGGCACGATTCTAAGGAAACACCCGATCCGGCTTAGTGCGTCGCTGAGTGTATCGATCGCGATATGTTTGCGGCGGGCAAGCACATGGCTCAGCATGTCCTCGGACAGGCCCGTGGCCTCGCAGAACTCACGGCGCGTCTTGAACCGGGTGCGAATGAGTTCCTCGATCTCATCTCGGTAATCCGGGTTACGTGCGACGCCCTGCGCGACCGCGAGCCGGCTACCGAGGTCCTGGGCAATTCGGTAGAGAGCCGTGTGCCGTACCTGCGACCGGGATAGGCCGCGGCCGTGATAGAACTCTCCGACGAGCTTCATCCAGAAGTTGGCGAACTCGTGCCATGGAGGTGCGCGATCGGCGTGTTGCATCAGGGTGTTGAGCAACCTCCGCTCGTCCGCCTCCAATTGGTGAAGGAAGAACTCGCGTCCCCTCAGATCGACATAATGGTCATCCAGACTCATGCCCTCTCGCCTCTATGAATTCGACTTGGCCGGCGACACTCAAGTAGATGCTCTTCTGCGCAAACACCTCGCACGCCTCCGACAACAGCGTTCGTAGCTTTTTGAGCCTGCTGTGCGACAGCGCGACGGTATACTTGTACGAAGTGTCGGTCACCTTCTCCCCGGTATCAGGATCTCGGTAGAAACGCTGGTGTAAGCCAGGGGCAGGTCCGGCCGCCGAAAAGTTCGAACAGCCTATCGTCGAGCCATTCCCAAGCTTCAGAAGAATGCAACCAACCGTCAGATGAGTTCGCATCGCGATGAACCGGTATGAGAAACGAACATTCAACTACAGAACTACGGACCATGAGATTTCTCCTTTGGCCAACGTGAATACGTTGCGATGTCCCTGTGGCAACCACCTGCACAGGAGCACAAATCACCATGATCCCTTACCCGCGTCTCGTCCGAGCCTTGCGGCCGCAATCCAAAGTGCGATCTCTAGCTAAAAGACGCCCAATATTTCTGGGCACCAGTAAAGCCCGGCAC
>JBOHHR010000101.1:0-1510 GCA_050725475.1 Gammaproteobacteria bacterium
TCAGCCCCACCGACCTGGGCAAAACCTCGGTGGCCCTGTTCCTTACCCGCTGGATCACGCACTTTTGTGCGCCGGTGTTTGTGTTTTTAGCAGGGACTGGGGCGTTCCTATCTGCCGCGCACGGCAAGACCAAGAGCGAGCTCGCAATCTTCCTGATCACGCGGGGGCTTTGGTTGATTTTCCTGCAGATCGCCGTCGAGACCTTCGCCTGGGACTTCACCACCGATTACACGCAGATCGATGGGGGAGTTTTATGGGCCATTGGATGGTCGATGATCGCGCTTGCCGGCTTGATCTTTCTTCCGCTTGGCCTCACCAGCGCCTTTGGCATCCTCATGATCGCGGGCCATAACCTCCTCGATGGAGTCCAACCCGAGGACCCGGGGGAATTGGGTCCCTTGTGGGCCGTGCTGCATACCGGGGATATGATCCGCATCTCCCCCAGTCTCATGCTGAAGCCGTTCTACCCGCTCATCCCCTGGATCGGTGTCATGGCCGCCGGTTATGGCTTCGGAACGGTCTTGCTTCTTGAGCGCGACGTGCAAAGGACGACGCTTTTGCAGCTTGGGGGCCTGTTGACGGTACTGTTCATCCTGCTTCGATCCATTAATCTCTATGGCGATCCGAAACCGTGGTCTCCGCAAGATAGTTATACCTTTAGCCTACTATCCTTCCTCAATTGCGAAAAATATCCGCCTTCGCTGCTCTATCTATTGATGACCTTGGGCCCCGCCATTGCGGTCTTACCCTGGTTTGACCGAAAACCGGGCTGGCTGGGCGGCTTTCTTATAACGTTCGGACGGGTGCCCCTCTTTTACTACCTGTTGCATCTCCTGCTCATCCATCAACTAGCGGTCGCCCTGGCATGGGTGACCGGCCAATCCCCCAGCGCTGTTCTCGGCGACCCGTTCAGCCCGGGATACCCGGATGCTTACGGATACGATTTACCGATTGTGTATCTCCTCTGGGTGTTGGTGGTGCTGAGCCTCTATCCCATCTGCCGTGGGTTCGCGAGCCTCAAAGCCCACCGGCGTCATTGGCGATGGCTCAAGTATTTTTAAAGTCTAAATGTTTGCGTTTTTTGAAAAACTGATTAAACCGTTCCCGCCGCAAGAGCCGGAGCAGCCGCCGAAGAGCTTGTATGCGTTCTGCCGCCATTACACCCGGGGCATTGAGCCACATTTGATAGTCATGTCGGTATTGACGGGGTTAATAGCGACCATGGAAGTGTCGTTATTCGCATTCCTCGGCAAACTGGTGGATCGGCTGGCCGCCAGTCACCCAACGACATTCCTGCACGATGAAGGCGGCCAGTTGCTGTGGTGGGCATTGATGGTGGTAGTTGGCTTGCCGCTGTCTGTATTTTTGCATTCGCTGGTGGTGCACCAGTCCCTGCTGGGGAATTATCCGATGATCATCCGCTGGCAGGCCCATCGTTACCTGCTCGGGCAGAGCTTGTCGTTTTATCAGAATGAGTTTGCCGGGCGTATCGCGACCAAACTTATGCAGA
>JBOHHR010000102.1:0-11498 GCA_050725475.1 Gammaproteobacteria bacterium
CTCCTGCAGTGAGCGCACATTGGTCTCGCCGCGCAGAAACCAGAGCAGTTCGTGAATGACGGATTTCATATGCAGACGCTTAGTGGTGACCGCCGGGAAGCCTTCGGCGAGATCAAAACGCATCTGACAGCCAAATAGGCTCAGGGTCCCGGTTCCGGTCCGATCCGCCTTTTGCACGCCGTGTTCCAACACGTGTCTCAACAAGTCCAGATACTGTTTCACAATGCTTTTTTGCGCTGAGACCAGACCAGCAAGCAGGCGCCGGCTAATATCATCGGAAAACTCAGGGCTTGGCCCATGGTCAGCCAGCCGAAAGCGAGGTAACCCAAGGGCTGGTCGGGCTCACGCACGAATTCCACGGCGAAACGGAACACGCCATAGCCCAACAGGAACCAGCCCGTGACCGAGCCCGCTGGCCGCGGCCGGCGGGAGTAGATCCACAGCGCCACAAACAACACGATCCCTTCCAGAAAGGCCTCGTAGAGCTGCGAGGGATGGCGCGGGATCCCGCCTGCTCGCGGGTCAGGGAACACCATCCCCCATGGCAGCTTAGTCGCCGTTCCCCACAATTCCCCGTTGACGAAATTTGCCATACGGCCCAAAAATAGGCTAATGGGACCTGCCGAAGAGAGGAAATCCGCCGCCACCCAAAAGCGCTTGCCCCATTTGCGCGCAAACAACCAGGTACCTACGAACAACCCCAGCAAACCCCCGTGGAAGGACATCCCGCCGTGCCAGACCTTGAATACTTCCAACGGCTTTTGCACGTAATAGGGCAGATCATAAAACAGCACGTGACCGAGTCGCCCGCCCAGCACAACCCCCAGGGCCACGTAGAAGAGTAGATCATCCACCTGCTCGACGCTCCAGCCCGAAGCCGAGCGCTTCGCACGCCCGCGCAGCAGCCCCCACACCAGACCGATCCCGGCGACATACGCCAGCCCATACCAGCGGATCGCCAGCGGGCCTATTTGGAACGCGATGGGGTCGATATCGGGATACGCGATCATGCTGGGGGCGTATGTTAGCGTTAACCGGCGAAAATACCAGGCCACAACCCGCTTACGCAGTGGGCGGGCTCGGGTTAAACTACGAGCTGCGCTCAAAATCCCTGTAACGTCCATGTCACACACAACAAACGCCCTCGCCAACGAGACCAGCCCTTATCTGCTGCAACACGCCCATAACCCGGTCGCGTGGTACCCTTGGGGCGCGGAGGCATTGGAGCGCGCACGGCTTGAAGACAAGCCTATCTTGCTCTCTATCGGGTACTCGGCTTGTCATTGGTGTCATGTGATGGCGCACGAGTCTTTCGAAGACGCAGAAACCGCGGCCCTGATGAACGCGCATTTCATCAACATTAAGGTTGACCGGGAAGAGCGACCCGATCTGGACAAGATCTACCAGACGGCTCAGCATTTGATCACCCAGCGCAGCGGCGGCTGGCCGCTGACCATGTTTCTATCGCCGCGCGATCAAACGCCGTTTTTCGGCGGCACGTATTTCCCGCGCGAGTCCCGCTACGGCTTGGCGGGGTTCAAAGATCTGTTGCGCCATATCTCCGAAGCTTACCACGCTGATTCGCAAGGCGTGCGGGAACACGGCCTAGCGGTGCAGGATGCGTTGCAACGGCTCGCGGAGCAAGACGCATCCCCTGCGGGGCCGCACGAAATCAGCTCTAGCCCCCTGTTGGTGGCCCGACAGCAGATCGGTGAAAGCTATGAGCCGAAATATGGAGGTTTCAGCGGCGCGCCCAAGTTCCCCCACCCTCAGACCCTGGAGCGGCTGTTTCGCCATTACGCTGCGAGCATCGACAACGGGTCGCCGGATCGGGAGTCCTTACACATGGCTTTGTTTACCCTAGAGCGCATGGCGGCGGGCGGGATTTACGATCACCTAGGGGGCGGGTTTTGCCGCTATTCGGTAGATGCCTACTGGATGATCCCCCATTTCGAGAAAATGCTCTACGACAACGCGCTGATCTTGCCTCTGTTTTGCGCGGCCTGGCAGCTCAGCGGCGATCCCGCATATCGCGCAGTGGCCATGGAGACCGCGGACTGGGTGATGCGCGATATGCAATCGCCCGAGGGAGGGTATTATTCCAGCCTGGACGCGGACTCCGAAGGGGAGGAAGGCAGGTTCTACGTGTGGACCCGCGATGAGCTTGAGACGGTGCTGGACCAAGGCCACTATGCGCCATTTGCTCAACGCTACGGCCTCGATAAGCCCCCCAATTTCGAAGGCAAATGGCACTTGCGGATCTGTGCCGATATACCGGAGCTGGCAAAAACAGCGGGCCTAGAGGAAGGAGAGCTAAGTCAAAACTTGGATGATTGCCGGCGCCGGCTGCTTTCGGTGCGCAACGCGCGCGTTTGGCCTGGGCGTGACGAGAAAGTGCTAAGCTCCTGGAACGCGCTGATGATCAAGGGCATGGCCGTAGCGGGCCGAGTACTGCAGCGGGAGGATTATATCCGCTCCGCGGAGCGGGCGCTGGATTTCATCCACGATACGATGTGGCGGGAGGGCCGCTTGCTCGCCACCTACAAAGACGGCAAAGCGCATCTGAATGCCTACCTAGACGATCACGCGTTTCTGATCGACGCCATACTGGCCTTGCTGCAGGCGCGCTGGCGGCAGGGCAACCTGGAATTTGCCGTCGAGCTTGCGCATGCCCTACTGCGGCGTTTCGAGGACAACGACGCGGGCGGCTTTTACTTCACCGCACACGACCACGAGCCGTTGATCCAGCGCACCAAGTCCTTGCAGGACGACGCCGTGCCCTCGGGGGCCGGGATCGCGACCTATGTGCTCACACGTCTCGGTTATCTCTTGGGCGACACAAAATTCTTAGACGCGGCGATGCGCGCCCTTCAGTCCGCGTGGAGCGCCATCGAGCACTACCCCTCGGCGTATAACGCGATGTTGCTGGCCCTCGAAGAGAGTTTATTGCCTCCAGAGACAATAGTGATCCGTGGGAATTCCGAGGCGATCAAGGGATGGCACGCACGCTGTGTGCAGCATTACGCACCACGGCGTACGGTATTGGCGATCCCCAGTTCCGCTCAGGAGTTACCACCGGCGTTGCAGGGAAAAAAGCCCCGTGCGGTGACGGTGGCCTACGTTTGCCGGGGTCATCAATGCGGTCCACCGATTACCGAATGGTCCGCGTTAGAAGCGATTCTGGACCAGGGGACCGCATCGAGCGGTGAACAGTAATTTAATTTGGATGGCCATATACTGGCTCTATATGCAGCCATACTGTTAAGTCTATCTTGGGCGGGAATACATGCGGCCGCGGGTGCAGAACGGGGCAAGAAAAGCGCAGTACTCAAAGCGCTCACTGAGTCGCAAAAGCTGAGCTCCGGGAAAGCAAGCGCGTGGGATCAGACCTTGAGTTTGAAAAGCCAACGACCAAGCATTCAGGAGAAACTCTCAATGAGACGACAGTTGGCGAACCGGTCCTGTGCTCCGGCGGAACCCGAGGGTCCTTCGTTCGCGACGATTATTTCACGAGATCTTCAGGGCACGGGCCCCGGGAAGCTATACCGCCGCTGCACGAACTCGGTTCGATCGCGCTCGCGAACGATATCGCCCATATGAAAGCGGAATGTACCGGTCTCGCGGTCCAGGAAGTAAAATTTGAGGGTCTGTTCGATAGTGCGAAACGCGATCTGATCCCACGGGATTTCCTCGCGCTTAAACAAGCGCACGTCAAGCGTCTCTGCTCCGGCCGAGTAATCCAAGTCGAGCAGCTCAGCGCGGAACATCATATACACCTGGTTAACATGGGGCAGATTGAAAAGCGCATACAAATCGATGATATCCACCCGTGCACGCGCTTCCTCGTGGGTCTCTCGTAACGCCGCCTCCAAGACGGTTTCGTCGTTCTCCATGAATCCGGCCGGCAAAGTCCACAGCCCATATCGAGGTTCTATGGCCCGACGGCAGAGCAAAACGGAGTCCTCCCAGACAGGGAGGCATCCGGTGACGATCTTAGGATTTTGATAATGGATCGTTTGGCAGCATTGGCAAACAAAACGCGGCTGATTGTCGCCCGCCGGCACTTTCTTCACCACGGTCTCGCCACAGTTGCTGCAGTAGTTCATTCCCAAGCTAGCGATCGGCGGCTGCGCCGCTACCCGCCATTTTCCACCCACACGACTGCCTTTGAAAATAGAGGAAAACCGACGAGACAGATCGGTAAATGCATTTTCGTAGTCTCTTCATTGTGGCACAAGCAACAGTGGAACGAGGGCGGGCCAAACGTTATCCAGAATCTTCATCTGCGCTTCGGCCCGCGGGTGGATTCCGTTAGCTTGCATCAGTTTGCTTTGCTCGGCGATTCCTTCCAGCAAGAAAGGAGCTAAGGTGACTTGGTATTCACCCGCCAGATCGGCATACACTTGCCTGAACTTTTCCGTATAAAGCGGCCCCAAATTGGGGCCTATACGCATCGCGATCAAGAGGATCTCTGCACCCGATTGCGCGAGCTGGTCGAGAATAGCTTGAAGGTTCGAGCGGATCTGCGCGATGGGAAGACCCCGCAAGCCATCGTTACCGCCCAACCCAATGATCGCGACCTGGGGACGATGTTGCCTCAGAAGAGCAGGCAGGCGCGCTAGTGCACCGCTGGTGGTCTGCCCACTGATGCTGGTGTTGACCACGATATGTGGATAACTTTGCTCGTGCAGTCGATGCTGCAGTTGCGTTACCCAAGCGGATTCTGGGGCGATGCCATAACCGGCGCTCAGGCTGTCGCCCAGCACCAGAACGATGGGAGCCTCCTCCCCACGAGCTGAAACGGATAAGAGAAACAGCAAAAATAGCACGCATCGCATCATGGACAACGATTTTCTTATTGAAACACGGCGTCTGGGCAAACGGGTCCGCAGTCCCGCAGGAGAGCTTACTATTCTTCATGATATCAGCTTTTGCATCGCGCGTTGTGAGGCAGTGGCCATCGTCGGGGCATCGGGCTCGGGCAAATCCACCTTACTCTCACTGTTAGCGGGTTTGGATACGCCCACCGCGGGACAAGTCATTTTCGATGGAACGGATCTGTCCCACTTGGACGAAGACGGACGCGCCTCAGTTCGCCGCGGGCGCGTCGGTTTCGTCTTCCAGTCCTTTCATCTTCTGCCGGGGCTGAGCGCGCTCGAAAACGTGATCTTGCCGCTGGAGCTGGCGGGCCATCCGGGTGCCAAGAAGCTCGCGACGGCCGAACTGGCGGCGGTGGGATTGGACGAGCGCCTGGACCACTACCCGAATCAGCTTTCAGGGGGGGAGCAACAGCGGGTTGCAATTGCGCGCGCGTTCGCGACGCGACCGCAGGTTCTGTTCGCCGATGAACCCACGGGAAATCTGGACGCCGAAACCGGAGATCGTATCGCGGACCTCTTGTTCCGCTTAAAGGATGACCACCAAACAACGCTGGTCTTGGTCACCCACGACACCGCCTTGACCAAGCATTGTGACCGCACCCTGAAACTGGAACGAGGCCGGCTGGCGGATGGCGTATGAGCAGCCTGCGCTTATCTTTGCTGATGCTGGGGCGTGATTGGCGCTCGGGGGAGATCCGCTTGATGGCGAGCGCGCTAGTCCTCGCGGTGGCCGCCGTCACCTCTGTCGCCTTTTTTTCCGACCGCCTGCAATTGGCCATACGCCAACAGGCCGGCGTTCTAATCGCGGCGGATCTCGCCTTAACGTCGCGCCAAGCGCTGCCCCCTCGCTTTCAAACCCGTGCCCGCGCCATGGGATTGGATACCGCCCGCACCATCAGCTTTCGCAGCATGGCCGCGGTAGGCGATGCGCTGGCCTTGGTCGAGGTCAAAGCGGTGAGCGAGCACTACCCTCTTCGCGGAGGGTTGGAAGTCGATAGCTCGAGGGGAACGAGAAAAGTAAACCGGATCCCCGCACGAGGCACGATTTGGCCTGAACGGCGCTTGTTGGCGGCCTTAGGGTTAAACCCAGGAGACAGCATCGATCTCGGCCACACCCGTTTCGTGATCGCGGAAACCTTGAGCCATGAGCCGGACCGCGGAGGTGAGGTGTTTCACATCGCACCTCGGGTGTTGATGAACATCGCCGATTTAGCAAGCACGGGGCTCATTGTTACCGGCAGCCGCGCCAATCACCGTCTCTTGATCGCAGGCCCAAACGCAGCCATTCAAGACTATCGCGCGTGGGCCAAGAAACGCCTCGAAAGCGACCAAGAGTTTCTCGGCGTTCAGGACGCTCAACCACAGCTACGGGCAACGGTGGAGCGCTCCGACCAGTTTCTGGGCTTGGTCACCCTGAGCAGCGTGTTGCTTGCCGGAGTGGCGATTGCCACCGCCGCCCGGCGCTATGTCAGGCGCCACAGCGACCATTGCGCCATCATGCGCTGCTTTGGCAGCAGTCAGAGCATGATCCTCCGTCTTCACTGCCTGAGCTTGTTAGCACTGGGGCTAATCACCAGCCTCATCGGTTGCACCCTGGGATGGTTCGCGCAATTGGCGTTGGTTCACTTAAGTCCGGGGATAGCCGCGGGCCCACTGCCCACGCCTTCACTCAGCCCCTTGGTCACGGGGACCGCGACCTGCTTGATCCTTCTTTTTGGCTTCGCATTGCCCCCCTTGATGCAATTGCGCCACGTGCCTCCGAGCAGGGTGTTGAGGCGCGACTTTCCGGTTCCGACCCATTCCAGCTACGCGCTCTACCTCAGTGCGGCGGTAGCGAGCGCGATGCTGATCGCCTGGCACGCGGGTACACCCCGCCTCGCCACCTACGTGATGGCCGGCAGTCTCGCGACGGTGCTGGCCCTCGCGCTTACGGCCTTTGCACTGGTGCGCTTGGTAAAACGGGGGCAAACGCACCTAGGGGTTTCCTGGCGTTGGGGATTAGCCGGCCTCGGAAGGCGCGCGGGTGCGAGCGTGATGCAATCGGTTGCCCTTGGCTTGGGTCTCATGGCGCTGCTGCTTCTTAGCGTGGTTCGCACCGAATTGCTGCGCGACTGGCGGATGAGCCTGCCGCCCGGTGCGCCCAACCAGTTCGTGATCAATATTCAACCCCATGAAATCACCGAGGCCAGGGGATTTTTCCAACAACGGAAGATGCCGGTACCCCATTTTTTCCCCCTAGTCCACGGCCGCTTATTCGCGATTAATAAAACACCCGTAGATCCCGCTTCCTACGATAGCGACCGTGCCCGGCGGCTGGCAATGCGGGAGTTTCACCTGACCTGGGCCGAGATACTTCCCGCCGACAACCGCTTGGTAGCGGGAAAATGGTGGCCGGGTTCCGGGCGAACCGCGGAATTTTCCGTAGAACAGGAAATAGCCGAAACCTTAGGGATCCGCTTAGGGGATATCCTCACCTTTCGCATCGAAGGGCAAGAGTTTTCCGCTCCGGTACGCAGCCTGCGTGCGGTCGACTGGGACACGTTTAATCCCAACTTCTTCGTCATCGCCTCGCCTGGAGCGCTGTCCGATACCCCTGAGACCTACATCATGAGCTTCCACCTGCCAGCGGAGCAAAACGCCATCGTAACCGAATTGGTACGCCACTTTCCCAATGTCACCGTGTTGGATATCGCCGCGCTCTTACAACAACTGCGCACCATAATCGATCGCGTCGCGCACGCATTGCAATTCGTTTTTACCTTTACCCTGGGAGCGGGTTTTTTGATCCTCTTTGCCGCGATTCACGCTACCCAAGATGAGCGCCGCTATGAAAGCGGTATGCTGCGCACTTTGGGGGCCAGTTCGGGCGTGATCGTTCGCGGGCTGGTGGCGGAGTTCTTGAGCTTAGGGATCATCGCCGGCGCGGTCGCTGCGTTGGGAGCCTCGGCCGTCGGCTATTATCTGGCCGAGCACGTATTTGATATGGCGTACCGCTTCAACCTTTGGCTGTTTGCCTTGGGCGTAGGGGGCGGAGGATTGGGGATCGCCATTGCCGGCGTGCTGGGAGCTAGGGACGTGCTTAACACGCCTCCCGTAGCAACCTTGCGCGGTTTGCCGTGATGTTGAACATACGCGGACACCCGTCCCCGCAACGAGAGCCATTTGCTAAACGGTGAGATACTGCTTAATCAGATCATCACCTAATTTGGCCATCTCGCCCCCGGCAACCACTCGCCCTTTCTGCATGATAAAGAACCGATCGGCCACGCGCCGGGCGAAGGGGAGCTTTTGTTCCACCAGCAGCACGGTCAAAGCTCTTTCCCTAGGTTTCCTAAGTCCGACAGGCTGCTAGCCGAACGAATAGGATTTAGGAACGACGATGATCCCCTGCTCGCTTACGGTAAAGCGTTTGGCGTCAAGCTCGCGATCGTAACCGATGCGTTCGCCGGCTGGGATGCGCACCTCTTTATCGATCAGGCAATGGCGCAGTTGAGCCCCTTCGCCCACCCTCACCCCGGAGAACAAGATGGAGTCTTCCACCGTCGCCGCATCATCCACAAACACGCTGGGAAACAGCACGCTGTGATTTACGCCTCCCCCGGCGATCACGGTGCCGCTGCCCGCGATGGAATTCACGAACACCCCTTCGTTGGAAGATTTCCCGGGAACGGTGCGTGCCGGAGGATGCTGCGCGTGGTAGGTACGGATGGGCCAGTCCGACTGATACAGATCCATGGGAGAGCAGGGCTGTAGTAAATCCATATTGGCTTGGTAGTAGGCGTCCAGTGACCCCAGGCTGCGCCAATAGCGATCCTGGGTCACCCGGCCCGCACGGCCTCCGAAGCCATAGGCTAAAACCCGGTAGCGACTCGTCTTGTCCTGTAGCAAATCGTACACCAGGCCGTGGCCAGCGAGAGTCCGGCCTTGGTCCAGTAATTCGAGTAACAGGGCCTTGGAAAAAATCGCCACCTCCATGCTTGCGCAGATCTCCCCTTGGCCACTGGCTTGGTGAGGCAAGTGGATGGATCTCACCCTATGTTCGCTATCGAGTGCTATCCGCATCTGCCCTGCGGCGATATCGTCCGCTTCTCGGCAAGCGAGTGTGCCATCGGCTCCCTGCGCGATATGGAAATCCAACATCGCGCCGTAGTCCATGCGATAGACATGCTCCCCGCACAACACGCACACATACTCACAGGGACTGCGCCTGATGAGAAACGTGTTCTGCTTTAACGCATCAGCCGTCCCGGTGTAACCCTTGGCCTTGAGCTCTTGGGGTGCCACGGCGGTGACAAATTCCCCCAGCTCGGCGTTGAAAATCGACCAACCGTCGCGCAGGTGTTTGTGCAGCGAATATGAGCGCTGCTGCGTTAGCACCAAGATCCGCCGCAGCCCGGAACGCAGGCAGTTTGCCAACGGAAAATCGATGATGCGGTAGTTGCCACCGAACGGCACCGCCGCTTTAGTTCGCTGCGCCGTCAAGGGTAGAAGCTCACGTCCTTCCCCTAAGGCAAATACAATAGCGAGCGTGTTTTCTCCAGGTTGCATCGGTGGCTAGTGCCCCTCATACAAAGTGCGGTTCACGGGAAAAAAGGCACGTCCGTGTGCCTAATTGCGACTAGAAAGATACTGGTGTTGCTACTGATGACTGGATATTTCGTCCAAACATCCCTACGCAATTCTGCGGCCAGTTCCCAAGCTCTGGGTCGTTATCATTGCCAAACAATTGCTTAGAAATTCTAAGCCCGGCAAGCATACCACCGTATTATGACATTTCTGCACCGCCGATGACCGTTTGTGGATCCAAGTTGGTGCGTCCGGATAGTACCAGAGCCGCGCCGCACAAAATCCCCACGCGGTCGCCTCGCTGCATGCCATCCCCTTGGTCATTTCAACCAGGCTGACGCGCCGCGGTTTGCGATAACCTGGCTAAAAAACCGGGCACTGGCTTTTGGCGTTCGCGCAAGGGTCGCGTAATCCACGTGCACGATGCCGAAGCGCTTCGAGAACCCTTCGCTCCATTCGAAGTTATCCAGCAGGGACCAAACGAAATAACCCCGGACATCGACGCCATGCTGCATGGCCCGAGATAGGGCGAGCAGGTGTTCGCGCAGGTAAGCGACACGCTGCGGATCATCGATGCGGCCCCCTGCAGCCACGGGCGGATCGCTGAAAGCCGCTCCATTTTCGGTGACATAAACTGGGACCCCTGGGTAACGCTTGCTGATCCAGAGCAGGGTATCGGTGAGCCCTTGCGGATATACCTCCCAACCCATCTCGGTATAGATGCTGTTCGGATCACGCAGTGCTGCTGCGCACGTCGGCCAAGCGCTCGGCTCATCGCCCACTACGGCGCGCGTGTAATAGTTGACGCCGACGAAATCGACAGGCGTGCGAATGAGCCTGGAATCTTCCTGCGGCCAACGCGGCCAGGCCTTCCCGAAGAGATTCGGCATGAGGCTAGGATAGGTCCCGAAAAAAAGCGGATCGAGATACTGGCGATTCATATAGGAATGGGCGCGCCGCGCAGCCGCCACATCCTCGGGGCGCTCGGAAGCTGAATATTTGGGCTCCAGGTTCACACTGAGACCGATATGATGGCGACCCTCGGTGCGGTAGGCTTGCACCGCCAGAGCATGCGCCCGCAGCAGGTTGTGGCTTACCACAGGCGCCTCGAAGCGGTTGGTGTGCCCAGGAGCGTGGACACCGCGGAGATAACCCGCGTCGGCCACTACCCAAGGCTCGTTCACGGTGATCCAAAGGCGTACCCGATCTCCGAGAGCGCGGAACATGGCTTGGGCGTAATCGGCGAACCACTGGGCCGAGTCGCGATTTAACCAACCGCCGCGATCCTCGATCGCGGCCGGAAGATCCCAATGGTACAGGGTTGCCATGGGTTCGATACCTCGGCTTAACAAAGCGTCCACCAGGCGCTGGTAAAAATCAAGGCCCACTGTGTTCAGGCGGCCCCGGCCTTCGGGAATTACCCGCGGCCAAGCGATGCTGAACCGATAAGCGTTCAAGCCCAGATCCTGCATCAATAAGACATCGGCCTCCCAGCGCCGATAGTGGTCACAGGCGATGTCGCCGATATCGCCGTTGCAGATCCGCCCGGACGTGTGGACAAAGCGGTGCCATATACTGGCGCCTGCTCCATCGGCCAAAGGCGAGCCTTCGATCTGGTAGGCGGAGGTCGCCGTGCCCCATAAAAACTCAGCAGCAAACTCGTGGTGCATTGTCGGCTCTTCGGCAGAATCTATCCAGGCGCTAAGTAAGCATAGAGCAGCCATCGCCGCGGTCGCTGCGTGGCCCTATCTTCCCCGAGCGGCTCGACCTTCTGCGCCAAGACTCCTATCCCGTACCGCTTCGTGTCTGTACGTTTCCGTTGGTGTAGCTCGATCCAGCCCTAGGGGGGACCGCCAAGCGGCAAAAGGGTGTCCACACCGTACTTCTTCGCCATGACCCCCCACATCCGGTCGCCGATCTCCGGCGACTGCTGCCCGATTTTGCTCATCTCCTTGCGGATATGGTTGAAGCGCTCCTCCGGCTTTCCCCGCTGCTCGGGCGAGAGGGCGAGCGTCTGCTCGATGTCACGGCGCACCGCCGCATACCAGTCGG
>JBOHHR010000103.1:0-3761 GCA_050725475.1 Gammaproteobacteria bacterium
AAATGATCGAAACTATGTCACCGATTTCCCACCGCCGCAGTAGGTTCTTCCTAAGTCCGACAGGCTCTCAGGCACAGGGTTGTGAATCAGCGAGATATCACCATTCTTGGCTACGGGGTGGTGAGCCTGCTGGAGGAGCGAGCTTGGCAACGCCGCCTGAGCGCTCCTCCGCCACGTAGCGTCGGGCGTGCTCGACGATCTCATATTCAGCAGAGGACCTCGACCCGTGCGCTGTGGCCGGGGACAGAAGCGAGCGCCATGTCGCATGTCACCAGAGTTGCCCCCAGCGCTTCGGCCAACACCAGGTACGCAGCATCATAAGCCGTCGCGTTGCTGCGTAACTCCCAGATCCGCTGAAGGAATAGTGCGTGCGGATAGCGCGTAAGCGGAAAGTCCCCCAAATCGGCCAGCATCTCTTCACCGCGGGCAGGTTCAAGGTCGCCGGTGAGGGTGTAGCGGCGAAGCACCTGAGTGATCTCGACGTCGATAAGATGCGGCGCATGCAGCGTTTCGCGCGCATCGAACAGCCGCGTAGCGATGTGGGGCGCGGCTTCGGTGTTTAGCAGTACCTCGATCAACGCAGAAGCATCCACGACAATCATCGCGCATCGCGCTCGGCCCTCACCGCTTTCGCAGGGGACTCGCGTGTGGCGACCGGCGCCCGGCGCGCAAGGCGTGTCGCGAGCTCAGCGAGTGTCGGTCGCTCGGCTATTTTGCGTACCTCTTTCAACAGAAAATCCGAGAGGGAAAGGCCCTCCAAGGCAGCCCGTGCCTTAAGCGTACGATGCAATTCTTCCGGCACGTGTCGGAGCTGGATCATCTTGGACATGCGTGCAACATAGCTGCATGTTAGAACCATGTCAAATCTTTCCATTTCCCAGCCACACCGCCCCCTCTAGACCCCGGATCGGCGGCGGCGTCCTCAAGACCACCGATTCGAAGGCCGACCCAACGCGCCGCTTTTTTCTAGCCGAAGAGAGGGAGATCAGGCGCTGTTTAGGAGAGGACATAGGTCGAGACCTGCCGCGAGAGGAATATTTGGCGTCAGGTGTCACACCCCTTCACCGTGAGTGATGCCGGGGGATTATCGAAATCTAGACACAGGGATGTCGATCAGCGAGATATCACCATTCTTGCCTACCGGGCAGGAACTGCCCAGCTAACGAATATCTTGGATTTAGAATTCTATTGCATAGGCGGGCCGAGTCCGCCGTGCAGGAATTTGGCGCTTATCAGAATCCAGCGCATAATTTCACGGCTAAATCCTGAGGAGCGATCGGACCATGGCCAGCAAACCTTTTCTAACCGATATCAAAATTTTGCGCGAGCGCGCCCGCCAGCACATCATGCATGGGGCGGTCACCGAAGGCTATAAAGCCGACCGGGGCGCGGTGCTGAACCTCCTCAACGAGGCACTCGCGACCGAGATCGTGTGCGTACTGCGCTACAAACGTCATTACTTCATGGCCTCGGGCATCAACGCCCAGGGAGTCGCGGCGGAGTTCTTGCAGCACGCCAACGAAGAGCAACAACATGCGGATGAGATCGCGAGCCGCATCGTGCAGCTCGGTGGCGAGCCGAACTTCTCCCCCGAGGGACTGCTGACCCGCAGTCATTCCGAGTACGTCGCGGGTGCGTCGCTGGTCGAGATGATCAAGGAAGACCTCATTGCCGAGCGCATCGCCATCGATAGCTATCGCGAGATCATCAACTATCTCGGAAACGACGACCCGACCACTCGACGCATGCTGGAGGGGATCCTGGCGATGGAAGAGGAACATGCCGATGATCTGGTGAGCCTGCTGGAGGAGCTTGGCAACGACGCTTGAGCCTCCCTGCCCCGCCATGGAGCGTTCTTCTACGACAACATTCATGAGCGCATTTCATTAGAGGAATTGCCTAGCACCTTTCATCCCGCGCTAAAGGCTGTCCAACGATCAACGAGACTTCAGCATGTTCCCCGTACCTTCTAAAAAAACCTATTCCCCCGACGAATACTTGGCTATTGAACGCGCCGCCGAATCCAAGAATGAGTTTCACGACGGCCGGATTTGCGCCATGACCGGCGCCAGCCGGGAGCATAATCTCGTTACCGCGAACATCGCTCGAGAACTCACGATCCAACTCAAAAACCGCCCGTGCGAAGCCTACATTAATGACATGCGGGTGCGAGCGGCGGAAAGCCGGAACTATTTCTATCCCGATGTGGCCGTGATCTGCGGTACGCCGGACTTCGAAGACGCCCAAGTAGACACTCTCCTCAATCCCACTGTGCTGATTGAAGTCCTTTCCCCCTCCACCGAGGCCTACGACCGCGGCGACAAATTTGCCCAGTACCGGAAGATCCCGTCCCTACAAGAGTACCTTCTGGTCTCCCCAAGCGGCCCCCGCATGGAGCGCTATGCTCGTCAGGGCGAGCTGTGGGTGCTCCACGAGGCAGAGGGTTAGGAGGCCTATATAGTCCTGGAAGCCATCGGGAGCACCCTAACATTGAGGGAAGTCTACGATAAGGTTTTGAATGACAGGGCCGATACGACGCGCAGCGTCTAAACCGGCCTACGATGTAAGTATCCCGGCACCTGTATTCTGGCCAATACACGGCCGGTATGACTGCAATGAGACTTTACCAACGTGGTATTTAGTAAGGCTGCTTCATTGTTACTTCGAGCAAACTGCGTAAGTGGGCAACCGCCGGAGTGATTGTTTCGTATTGGTCTGCCAGGTCTCAGACGTTGCCGAGCCAGGGGCGTGAGTATGCGTTGCTGTGGGAATGCCTCCTCCAAGCCCTTGAGGCCGAAATAGGCAGGCACAAAGGTGGAGTCGAGTAGGTTATTCGTTGCAGAGTAGGGTTTCTTGAGTTTGTTTACGATGGCCCGGAGACAGCGGATTGACGGTTTCGCGCCCAGGTACGCGAGCAGTCCGGAGAGGCCGAGGAGGGCGTGATTTTCCGCTCGGGGCATGCGTTGGCCCGCTCTCTTCAGCGTGCCTCCCGGCACCCGGTCGAGGAAGCGTTCTGACCCTTTTCGTAGCCTCGCAAACCACAGGGCATAGAGCGACCACAGGTAGAGAAAAAGGTTGAGCGTCGTCGCGTTGGCCAGCAAGGTACCCTTCTCCGGGGCAAGCCCATAGTCAAATATCTTGGTCACGTCGTCCCCGGAGAATTCAAGTGCTTGAAGGCTGGTAAAAAGCACCCGGGCACGCCAAATGAATTCTTTCGGCTCGTCGCACCAGCGGGGGAGGGGCGGCAGAATCTGCCAGGGGCGGCTCGCTAATGCTGGGAGCAGGGCTGGGCGTTCGCGGGTCAGGCAGGCGATGGCATTGACGGCCTCGGAAAAGTCGCCGGCGCAAAGCGTCTCGACGCACACCGCATCCAGACGCAGCGCCAACGCGGTCAGCGCAAGCATCCTGGCGCGGCCATCATCGGCTTTCTTCAGCGCGGCGGTAGCTGTATTGAGGCCATACCAGTCGCTCGTCGCGGCCAGCTTGTCTGCCGTTGCCTCGATCGCAGCTTCGATCACCGGCCTGACCGTCTCGTCGGCGAGGAAGGGCGGGCATCGTGCAATGAACTCCGCCAGTTCGAAGAAGGTCCCCCTCCTAGCGATTTCCACCCATTCATCTCGTGTAACCAGTTTTCCTGCGTATTCCGGCCATCGTGATCGCTTGTTCCGGAGCATCGTGATCACTGATTCCGGGGATCGTGATCATTCATCGGAGCGAAGCGACGGTGTTGTTCTATTCTAAATCTTCTTTATCCTCTTTAT
>JBOHHR010000104.1:0-5129 GCA_050725475.1 Gammaproteobacteria bacterium
GGTCAGAAAGCTCGGATCGGGATCGTTCAAATAATCCGCCTTGACCTGCGCGACCCGGTCATGGTGAAGCACGCGCCGGATCGTTTCCCGCGAGACGCCATAGACGCGTGCCGCGTTCAGGCCGAAAACCTTGCGTTTCAACTGCGGCGTGAGCGCCGGATAGTCCCAACGCTCTTGGAACTCCGCGGCTATCTCGAAGGTGCGAAACGCCAGGATCTTGCGGGCTGCCGTACCAGATCGAATCCGTGCCCCACAGCACGTTATCCTCGCCGACGTATTGGAATAATTTTCCGAGCAGGTGCGCCGCCTGATCGGGATCGCGCATGACGCTACGCCAGGTGGTGCCAAGTTCCGCGTAGACATTGCTGTTCGGCGAGATCTCGTTGTCCTGCAGCGATTTGATCAGTGTAATCCACGCCGCCCTTGACCTTTCCCGCATCATAAGGCCCTTCCCGTTGATCGGGTTCGTATCCCGAGTGGTACACGATGAAGCTCACGTCCGGGTACTTGCGCGCCACAATGCCGATGTCGCGGCAGGTGGAGTGTTCATAAGGCAGACCGAACAGGGGGATCCCTTTGTGCACACAGATGATCGGCACCTTGAGCGCGCGCGCCCGCTCGATGAACGGAAGGCCGTATTGTTCGTCGTCCAGCCAGTAGCCCGTGCCTTCCGGTCCCCACTGGGTGTAGGTCTTCCAGGCGGCGATCCGGTATTCCTCCTTCTGCCGCTGCATGGCCTCGAGCGCGCCCGGAAGATTAGGATGTACCAGGCCGTGGATCAGCAACCGGGGGCTGCCATCGATCGCTTCGGCCAGCGCCCGCGTGGCCGCGGCTTCTTCCGTGGAGAGGGGATTGTCTTCCGGCGCGGCCGGCACCGCGGACAACACCGCCATATCGGTGTCGCTGTCGATGAATACCTCGCGGATGAAGTGCTCGGCCGAGAAGCATTCGATCGCACCGTCGCCGCAGCGTGCCTGCGGAAAGAAACGCAGAATATAGGTCCAGCGGTTGGTGAGCCTGCGCCAGGCCCGGTGCGGATCCACATGGTGGGCCTGAATCGAAGATGAAGTCGCTGCCGCTGAGCACGGCTTCGGCAACGGCTGGCTCAAAGGTTGCGGCCGGTGGGATGGCGAAGGATCCGCCGCCCCTGCCAGCACGCGCGAATACCTGGTTAAGGCATAGTAGCGTGGCAGCGGCACCGCAGACCGATTTGAGAAACGCGCGGCGACTTAAGCCCAGTCGCAGCGCGCAGTCGCCCACGTAAGGTGCGCCTCCCGGTTTGCCGCCCGCGCGAGCCGGTTCAACGGGCGCGGCAGAAATTCACCGTTCGATGTGGTATCGATTTTGATCGGCAGCCGCCGGCCTTCAGGATCGAAACCTTCGTGCATGGACGATCACTTTAATCTCGGCACGGAACCTGTGGTGCCGGCTGTCTGGCCTCGTTCAATCATCGCGTGCGGTACCATTGCGTGTGTTGCCGACTGCTATTTTCGGGGTATGCGGCTCAATTGCAAGCGCTTGCATTGGGGGGACGCTGGCGGACAATGTACGTAAGACATCGTCTGTGAGGCTTGCGCCATGAAGATCTATCATTTCCCTTTCTCACCCAACTCGCGCCGCGTGTTGGCGGTGGCCTTTCACTTGGGCCTTGACCCCAAGCTGATCAAGGTGAATCTCGGCAAAGGCGAGCAAATGCGCGCGGAGTTCCTAAAGCTCAATCCGAACCACGCCATCCCTGTGCTCGTAGACGGCGATTTCGTGCTGTGGGAATCGGTCGCCATCATGCAATATCTCGCCAATCAGGTTTCATCGAACACCATCTGGCCGGTGGAACCCAAGGCGCAGGCGGACGTGAGCCGCTGGCTGTGCTGGAGCCTCGCGCACTGGGGACCGGCCTGCGGGTTTTTCATTTTCGAGCGATTGGTCAAGAACATGCGAAAGCTGGGGGATGCGGACCCGGTGGAACTGAAAAAGGGCGAGGAGCGCATGGCGCGCTACGCGCCGGTGCTAGATGATCACCTCAAGGGCCGTGAGTGGCTGTGCGATGGCACCGTCACGCTGGCCGATTTCACGGTCGGTTCCTACCTCGAGCTCACCGAGGCGGCGCACTATCCGGTCAAGCCTTACGCGGAGATCTGGCGATGGTATCGCACCATCGAATCGCTGCCGGCGTGGCGGCGATCGGCGCCGAAGAATTTTAACTGAACCACAATTAGGGCTGAACACGAGCTCCGCTCGTAGTTGTGACCGTGACCTTTCGCATAGGCGTAACCGTCCTTGCAGCAACACGACCGGCCGCTCATGACACCGCTTACTGGCCTATCTGTTCGAATCGAATGTTGTCCACGCCAGCTCGCAAGGGTTCTCTGATCACCGGCACTGACAAGGCGTAGCTCTCGATGTGCGGCGTCAGTTCCGCCTCGAGGTGCGCGGCGTCGATCGCCGGGAGCGGGGTCCGAGCCGGGGCGCTCCCGCCGCAGGCCGCCTCCATGATTAGCGCGGTGATGAGAACCACTGTCGCGAGAACGACGGTAGACCGGAAGTAGTTCATTGGCGTGGAGGCTATCAATTAGCTAGTTACGGCCGAAGTGGCGGTTCGTGGCGGTTGGAACGAGTAGGTCTACTGACGCCGCATCCGGCGCACTACCCCCCACAACCTCCATAACCGCCGCCGGGACTGCGAGCAGGGATACGCACGCGAGCGAGCGCTGCGGGGAGCGCTCTGCCAATCTGCGGGTGATCGCTTGCGAGCCGCGCCTTTGCATGCACGATGAAGCGCTTGGCGGTGATGCAGGACTAGCCGTTGTTGATGTTGCGTGCGGTAACTGCGGTCTTCACCGCGGCGTTAAGATCCGCGCTGGATAGAACGATGAAAGGATCGAAGCCCCAGTTCCATGACGGTCTTCTTGATGCGCTTGCCGGCCTGCTCACCTACCTTGAAGCCGGCGACATCCGAGCCCGGTCAGGGTGACGGCCTTGACGCGGCGGTCCGCGATCACGCGGGCCACGCGCTGGGGGCTCATGAGCAGGGCTTGAAACGCGCCTTCGGGGAAGCCGGCGCGGCGAACGATCTCCTGCAGGGCCAGGGCGCAGCGAGCAGCCCCACGTTGCCCGCCATCAAGGCGGGAGCCGCAAAGCGCACCACCTGCCAGAACGGGAAGTTCCACGGCATCACCGCGAGGATCGGCGCCAGCGAGCAGTGTCCCCTCAGACGCGCAATGCGTATAACAATACGTGGAGCATGTTGAAATCTAGCGGAACGTCGTAGGACTTGGTGTTCGTCAGGATCTTGGTAATGGCCGCAGACGGTTGCGACCTGAGTTATTCTGGCGTGAACTGAGAGATTGGAACATTTGCTACAGCCATAACGCGTCTCTTGGTGGCCTATTGTGTTGAAAAACTCCCAGAACCCTATTCTCGGTGATGACGGATCTTCGCGATGCTCGTTACGGAGAACTGCTGATGACGGAGCAGCAGCAAGATGTGCAGGGCCCCGCTCGCGCATGAAGGAAGGCCTGGGCCAGGCGGCTACAACGCGATGCGTGGGGCACATCGGTCGAAAACCTGTACGATTCAACAACGCTGTATATCGATAGATCAAGCCGTTACAGAGGCGTATCTCGAAAAATAATCGTACAATCGAAGCCTCATATGTTATTAATTTATAACTGTATAGAGGATGAATCGTTCAGCTTGCATTAAGGCTGAATAGGTAGACTGGGCAACGTCGAAACTAGGAATGAGTTACTGGAGGTTGACATGAAAGCTTCGATTGTTGGCGTTGTAATGATGTTCGCGGCGGCCATGATGATGTCGGCGAGCGCGGAAGCGGGTGGATGGAAGCACGGCCACGGTCGCGACGGGAGGCACCATAGGCATCATCATGCGCCGCGCCATGCTCACATTCATGAGCATCACTATTATCACGCGCCGCGTGTCGTGAGACGCGATTTCCACCACGATCGCTACTATCACCATTACGGCGAGCCCCGTCGCTACTATTATCCGCGCCATTCATCGCACAACGCGCTCCCCATCGTGGTCGGTGGCGCGCTGGGCGGGTTCCTGGGACACGAGCTTAGCTATGGCGACAGCTTCGGCACCGGGTTAGGCGCGGTAGCCGGCGCGGTCTTGGGGCATGAGATCGGTGATTGATATGAGGTAGCGGTCTGAGCACTCGGCCGCAATAACCCCAGTGGTCTGGCGGATCGGCGCATGCCGATCCGCCGGCGACTCCAACATTACCGCTCCGGTGAGGTTTTCTTTCCTCGCCGGGGGTCAATATACGAAGCATTGTACGATCCCTCCGCATCGCGCTGAACATCCGGCTGCGCGAACATCCCCGGTAATTCACCGTAAACTTTCGATTCCGTCCCGGAACGCCTAATCTAATCAGGATAGGGGGCACTGTGAAGCTTGACCCCAAAGCCGACGTTGTGATGTGAGATCTGATACCGTACGGTTTGTTAAGCGTATGCACAGTTTGCTCGGGACTCTGTGGCGTTGTGTGCTGGTGGCAGTTAACACACGCCGCGCGCTCACGGCTAATTAACCTTATATTCGACCAACTTGAGCCGGTTAATATCTGAAGTAGCCGACCCTCCCGAAACTGTTCCAGAGTAGATTTAACGCACTGTCTTTCCGCCCGCGTAGTCTAGTATGACGCGTGCCTGCTGAGGTGTGTCCATGGCCCATACGGCTTGAACCGGGACAAGAGTTTATAGCGATGATTACCTATTCATGTGCCGTGGCCAGTTCGAAGTCGACGGTCCTGTCTTGGTGGACTTTTCAATAAAGCGCGATAGTCGTACCGTCCGGGAGTCGGCCAGTGGGCTGCTCCCGGTACCGATCGAACCCGAATATACATTGGTTTTGAGGGGCCAGGAGCAATGATCGTAACCAAAGTCGAATGCTCGTCTTATGGGCCTCCGGCTCCTCACGATCGGCGTCAACCCAGTGCCTAAGAATGCCATAATAGGCTCCCGACAAGCAGCGGCGGCGAATATGGATAGGGTCAAGGCCATACCAATTGGGCCGCTGATCGACGAGCATAATGCGTCTCTCAAATGAGAGCTGCTGTAACGCAAGATTGACCGTTCGCGCCCCGTCAAGCGCTTGTTCTAAGCTGA
>JBOHHR010000105.1:0-3644 GCA_050725475.1 Gammaproteobacteria bacterium
GCGCGGAACAGCACGTCCCAGAGCAGCACGGCCGACAGCAACACGCCGATTGCTTGCGCCACCCAAGAGCTGTTGGTGGCGAAAAACTGGGTGATGAAACCCCAGATTATCATCTGCACGGTTGGCCAGTAAGCCTGCTCTATCAAGCGTGGCCAGGAACCGCGCAGCAAATAAAGATAGCGCAGCACCATGGCGCCGATGCGCCCGAGCGAAAACATATGTTCGGGCAGCCAAGGCATTAACTCTTAAGATCCCCGCTAAGCGAGACGGGAAAGCACGCAGAAAAACGCATGCACCTCAACGGCAATGCTCCAGCGCGCATCGTTTCAACCATGATTGCGCGCGATGTCCAAAAATACTTCCTCCATGGTCTTGCGACCGTACCGTTCGATGAGCCTACCGGGCGTATCGCAGCCCACGATTGTTCCGGCGCGCATGATCACGACATCACTGCAAAGCCGTTCGACCTCGCTCATGTTGTGCGAGGCGAGCAAAATCGTCGCCGCCGTTGTTTCTTGGTAGCGGCTCAAATAAGCACGGATACGATCGGCGGAGTCTGGATCCAAGGAAGCCGTGGGCTCATCCAACAGTACCACCTCGGGGCGATTCAGCAGAGCTTTCGCCAACGAGACGCGCGTTTTCTGCCCGGCCGAGAGCGTGCGGTAGGGGCGGGTCATCAAACCATCCAATTCCAATTCCGCTGCGAGATCCTGTAGCCGTTTTTTAACCGGACGGACCCCGTATAAGCGAGCGTAAATCGCCAGGTTTTGCGCCACCGTCAAACGCTGCGGAAGATCGACATAAGGCGATGAGAAGTTAATGCGCGGGAGGACGCGGTAGCGATCACGCACCATGTCTTGGCCGAGGATGCGGATGCTTCCCGCCGTGGGCTCGATCAGCCCCAACAGCATGGCAATGGTGGTGGTCTTGCCGGCCCCATTCGCTCCCAGCAAACCGCAGGTCGCACCGTATTCCACGCAGAAGCTCACGTCCTTTACCGCGCAAACCTTTGCAAAATTTTTGCACAACTGTTCCACCACTATGGCGTGACCGGACATATCTTTGTTGTCTTAGCCGTGGAACTTCTGATCGGTGGCATCCCGATTAAAGGGACGCTTCGATCGGCGGCATAGAAATAAGCCGTTAGAAAGGCAAGCCCGGAGGCGTTCGGCCACCCAGCCCTCTTAGCATCCTGGCCAATTTTCCCTTGCCCGACATGCGCTTCATCATCTTCTGCGCTTGGGAAAACTGCTTTAAGAGCCGGTTTACATCCTGGATTTGCACTCCCGAGCCGCCGGCGATGCGGCGCTTGCGCGAGGCTTTGATTATGGCGGGGAAATGACGTTCCTGCGGGGTCATGGAATCGACGATCGCCGCAAGCTTAACCATCTCCCTGTCGTTGACCTGCTCCATCAGCCCACGGGGAACCTCCGCGATCCCGGGAAGTTTGCTGATAAAGCTTCCCAGTCCTCCCATTTGTTGCATTTGCCTCAGTTGATCTCGGAAGTCCTCTAAGGTAAACCCCTTGCCCTTGGTGAGTTTCTTCGTCAATTCGACCGCCTTGTCGCGGTCGATCTTTTGCTCAACCTCTTCGATCAAGCCAAGGACATCGCCCATACCCAAGATCCGCGAAACCACCCTGTCGGGATGAAAGGGCTCCAGCGCCTCGGTCTTCTCCCCCACTCCCATAAACTTGATCGGCTTGCCGGTGACAAAGCGCACCGACAAGGCCGCCCCGCCCCGCGCATCGCCGTCGGTCTTGGTCAATACGATGCCCGTCAGCTCGATGCTCTGATTAAAGGCTTGGGCGGCGTTGACCGCATCCTGCCCCATCATGCTGTCCACAACAAATAGGGTTTCCGTCGGCTGCACAGCCGCTTGCAGCCGCTGCACCTCATCCATCATCTCCTGGTCGATGTGCAGCCGCCCCGCGGTATCGACGATCAAGACATCGACAAACTGGGTACGCGCATAGGCTAGCGCTTGTTTGCCAATTTGAACCGGGTCCTCCCCGACGTGACTGGTAAAAAAATGGCAACCGACTTCTTGGGCTAAAATCCGTAGCTGTTCGATGGCGGCCGGGCGGTATACGTCACAACTCACCACCGCCACGGACTTTTTTTCGCGCTCCATCAGCCGCTGCGCCAGCTTGGCAACGCTTGTGGTCTTACCCGATCCCTGCAGCCCGGCCACCAGCATCACCACCGGGGGCTTCGCGTTCAGATTTAACGTGGTGTCAGTCGGCCCCATCAAGTGGACTAACTCGTCTCGGACCACACGGATGAGCGCCTGACCCGGCGTGAGCGTCGCTATCACTTCCTGTCCCAGGGAGCGAGCGCCCGCGCGCTCCACGAACTCCCTTACTACCGGAAGCGCAACGTCCGCCTCCAATAAGGCCGTGCGCACATCGCGTAGGGCATCCTGTATATTGGACTCGGTTAAGCGGCCTTGGCCACGAAGGTTCTTGATCGTATTGATCAGGCGTTGCGAAAGATTGTCAAACATGGTGAACTCTTGTTTTGAACGGCGGGCTCGGATGGAATTCTAACACGTCCGCCTGCGACTCTACCGGAGGCAATTGGCGAGTGCTAGACCATTAGGCGGATGAGCGGTGTGATCATCACCTTGGTTGCGATCGGGTTTTATCTCGCTGCGGCATCCCGTGCGGCGGTGGGCGTATTGCGCTCCGGCAGCGACACGTTGAGCGCAAAACGCCAGATGATCGGCCTGGGCCTGGTCGCCATCGCCTTGCATGCCAGCATCTTGTACACGACTACCCTTACCGAAGCCGGAGTGAACCTGGGGATCTCTAATGCCGCTTCACTCATGGCATGGATGATCGCGCTGTTCCTGTTGCTCGCCTGCCTCACCCAACCGTTGGAGAACCTGGCTATCGTACTGCTGCCGACGGCGGCGATCGCCTTAGCGTTTGAACGTCTGTTTCCTACCCACCACCTATTAGCGCAAGGTGCGCCGTTTGGGTTACAGCTGCATATTCTGCTTTCCGTTTTGGCTTTTAGTCTATTGAGCCTAGGCGCACTGCAGGCCTTGGCCTTCGCCGTGGCGGACCACCAGATGCGAGCGCGCCGCCCACTCCGGGTGATGCGCGTGCTTCCCCCTTTGGATCAAATGGAGGCTCTATTGTTTCAATTGATTCGAGGCGGCTTCTATGTCTTGGGGCTTAGCCTAGTGAGCGGTTTGATGTTTGTACACGATTTGTTTGCCCAACATCTGGTCCACAAAACCGTGCTCTCCATCCTCGCGTGGCTGGTCTTCGGCACCCTACTATGGGGGCGCCACCGCTTTGGGTGGCGGGGGCCCACTGCGATCCGCTGGACTCTCGGCGGCATGGCCTCCCTGGCTTTAGCTTATTTCGGGACCAAGCTGGTGCTGGAGGTGATTTTGCACCGGGTATAGCCTGCTAAGGCACACGGTTCGTTCGAGAAGTCATCTTGGCGGAGAACCTCGATCATCGACAGGAGATCTCTCACGATGCTGGCCACGCTGTCAGTGGGCAAAGGGCCGGTTGGGATCGCGACCAACGCAAGCGCAACGCGGGTTTTTTGCGATGAACCGCCCGCCGACAAAAATGCTATTCAAGTGCCGGCGGTTAAGCCTCCGTTTCTTTCGCTCCGGCCGCTTTG
>JBOHHR010000106.1:0-5006 GCA_050725475.1 Gammaproteobacteria bacterium
TTGATATGGATGAGTACCTTTCGCGCGACGTCCAGATCTTTGAATTCCGCAAGCGTCCCTTCGTCTCCCGATACGCTCATGTGGCCCATGCGTTTTCCGGTCTTTATCCCCACCCCGGATACGATCAGCTCGTCGTCTCGCCACAAAGTACCGTCAAAAAAAACCAGCGAGGCGCCTCGCAGGCGTTCCCGGAGGTTTGGGGTCATTTCAGCGCACGCGGGAACATAGAAAAATTTGATCTCATCGAGACTATCCCGCACTTCGAGGGCGATGGTGTCCTCTTTGACCGTCCCAAAATCCGGCCCCTGGTCAGGGTTTTCTAACCACAGCGCCACTTTTCCCGGTACCGAAAAGGGAACTACGCGGATCCCGGCGTCCGTTCCAGCGGGGGCAAGAATAGTTACTGGCTTCTCCAGCACCATCGCTTCCCGCCGCACATATTCGGGGTTTAGTACGTTAAAGATCGAATTCGCTTGCAACACCTGTAATACGCGCTGCGTGGCGTAGATCCGCAACGGTTGCGACTCCCGAAGACTGAGAAGACCAGCAACATGGTCCACATCGGCGTTGGTCAGCACGACCGCTTTAATGGGACTATCGCGCAGACCTTGCTTGGGGTGCAGGATCGGGTTTTGGTTGATCTGTTGTCTGAGATCGGGAGATGCGTTGAACAACACCCACTCCCGTTCGTTGGCGCTTACGGCAAGGGACGACTGCGTGCGGGGTGAGGCGGCCGGATCCCTACCTCGGGCACGACGGCTGTTCGGGTGATTGCAATTCCATTGTGGATACCCGCCTCCGGCAGCCGAGCCCAATACGCGGATCTTCATCGCGCCTCACCAAAAACTCTAACGCGGTCATGATACAACCGCTACGTGGCTCAAGCGAGCGGGTGTTAGCTGGAGGGATCAGCGAGTGACGGTCGATGGGTGCGGACCACCCACAGATTCTGCGGAAGAGCCTTACTTGCTTTCGGGATCGCCGCCTACCTTCTGTTCAATAGCTTTGCGACAAATAATCGTTTGCAACTCTCCCTGGGGTATGGTCCCGGAGAATTGGATCCCGTACTTAAAGAGCGCTTTGTCCATCCCCTCGGTTCGAACGACATGGCTCGCGATGGAAACTTCCTCGGAGTCATTACCCGGAGAAGAAAAATACAAGGTTATGGTCGCGTTCTTGTACAGACGTTTTGGGGATAGTATGCAGGCGCCACCCATGCTGATGTCTACTACGTCGCAAGGGAATACACGTGTGAACGGTCGAAACCGCTTTGGCTTTGCGCCAACGATAAACCGCGCCTTGATCTCGCCATGTTCCACGCGTGTGTGTTCGCGCTGAAACTTGTCATTCTTAGCGGGTCCGTCGGCTCCTTTTAGCTCAATGTGCTCGATCTCGACGTTTTCAATGGACGACTTCAATGAATCATTGGGCGGCTGCTCAACTGTTGGCAAGCGATAGATTTTCGCCGTTGTGACCATGGTTAAACCCTTCTTCAAGAACTACGCGCAATCGGTCGTAAGTCCCCCCGAAGAAAACACGCAATCGTCGAGCCATCCTACTTTTTGTTCGATTTGGAAGGCGATCAAACGGTTATTCCGTGCAAAGATAACGATCCTGTAGAAAAACGGTGGCTTGGCGTCTCGAGGTAGCGCCAGGATTACGACAACCCACCCACTGTCGTCAAGTCATTGACAAATACATGAGCGCTAAGTGGCGCTTAGTGAGGCAACCAGCAAGAAACAGCCCAGGCCGCCAAGCACCCAGACTAGGGCCGGTACGTCCCAGAACGTCCCTAAGACCTCTTGACGCTGTAGCAACAGCGCCGCGCTTAAAACCAGCGCAGAGCCGGCGACACCCCACACTACGTGGCGCTTAGCTCGACGGATCTCCTGGCTTAGATGGGCCATTTGTTCGGAGTGGGTGCGTACCTGCAAGTGACCGTTGCGCGCCGTGTCTAACACATCCATAACGGTTTTCGGCAACTCCGGTAAGCGTTCCGCCCACAGCGGCGCGTTCTCTCGACCGGCTCTGATTAAGCGCTTGACCCCTGCCCGCTCACCCATCCAACGCTCTAACCAAGGTTGCGCCGTGTGCCATAAGTCCAGATCGGGATAAAGCTGCTGGCTGAGCCCCTCGATATTGACCAAGGTTTTCTGCAACAGCAGCAATTGCGGCAGGATCTCCATGTGGAACCGCTGCGCGGTTTGGAACAAACGCAATAATAAGCGCCCAAACGAGACCTCTTTAAGAGGCTGCTCGAACATCGGTTCGGATACGGTGCGGATGGCGAATTCGAAATCATCCACGCGCGTATCGGGCGGCACCCACGCGGACTCGACGTGTAGCTGCGCTACCTTGCGATAATCACGGTTCAGAAAGGCCAGGAAATTCTTGGCCAGGTAGTGCTGATCGAAATCCGTCAGCGATCCCATGATGCCAAAGTCGACGGGGGCAATACGGATCGGTCGGCCGGCGCCAGCGGGCAAAACAAACAAGTTGCCGGGGTGCATATCGGCGTGGAAGTAGCGATCCCGGAACACCTGGGTAAAAAAAATACCCACGGTGATCTCAGCCAACTCCTTAAGGTTAACCCCGGCCGCTTGCAAAGCGCTGATATCGGCTATGGCTATCCCTTCGATTCGCTCCATGACCATGACATTGCGCCGCGTTAGATCCCATACGATCCTCGGGACATACAAGGTTTCGGAGCCGCTAAAATTTCGTTTAAGCTGAGAGGCGTTCGCCGCCTCGCGGATCAAGTCCAACTCATCCAGGATGATTTTGTGATATTCCATCACCACGCGCGTGGGACGCAGCCGACGCCCATCCTCCCAATAGCGCTCGGCAAGCTCAGCCAGGATGCGAATGAGGCCGAGATCGCGGCGGATCACTTTCTCTATATCAGGGCGGACGACCTTCACCACCACTTTTTTTCCATCCTTGAGGCTAGCCGCATGCACTTGTGCGATCGAGGCGGAGGCGAGCGGTGTTTGGTCAAATTCGGCAAAGACCTGATCCAAAGGGTGTCCATAAGCTTGCTCGATGATCCGCGACGCCTGTTCGCCGGGGAAAGGAGGAACGCTGTCCTGCAACTTACTGAACTCATCGGCTATGTCATCAGGCAACAGATCACGGCGGGTGGACAGGAACTGCCCGAACTTAACGAAAATGGGTCCCAGGTCTTCCAGCACATGAAGCAAGCGTTTGGCGCTGGGTTCGCGATGTCGCCGGGTCCAATTCCAGGGCAACAGGTACAGCAGAAACCGTACCGGACGAAACAAATGCGTAGCCAAAATGATCTCGTCACACCCATGACGGATGAGCACGCGTTGAATCCCCAGTAGCCTGAGGATCTGGCCGACGCTAATCATCATTCGCTACGCACTAGCCTTTGCAGACGCTGCAATCGCTGCTCCAGTCGGTCCGCATCGGCGCGCAGTGTGTCTACCGAATCGAGAAAGCCCTCCACCTCCGAGCGCTGCGGCAACAAACGAAGCTCGTGACGCAAAAATTCGGACATATCGCTTTCCAAGGTTTTCTGGGCTTGCTTTCCCCACCATCCGATCCGGCGTAGGACATTGCCGAGCTGGCGCCCCGCCACATCGCCGACTCTCTGTGACAGCAGTTCCTCCCAATCGACGTCCAGACCTCGGATCAGGGCCTGAAGATGCTGGCTCAAGGACAGGTCGCCGCTGATTTCTACATCTCCTGAAAACGTCGCCTGTTGTCTGCCTCGGTCCGTGACCAGAGCGAGCAAGGCCATCGGGGTTCCGCGGATCCGCACGTGCACTGGACCCTCATGCTGTGTTTGCAAGCGCATCCCGTGCTCGGTGGGCAACACGAAGACTGAGGTTTGCAAACCCAGCAGATCGACCGCTACCACCCGCCCTTGCAAGGCGCTCAATCGGGATAAAGTTTCCGGATCGGTGCGCAGTGCGTCGTTGAGTGGGCGCTCAACCAGATCCAGGATCCCCCTAAGCACCACGACTCCTGCCTTACAACTTGTAGCCCCGATGCACGGCGACGATGCCGGCGCTCAGGTTGTTCCAGCGTACGTCGCCAAAGCCCGCCGCCGCCATCATTTGCGCAAGCTCGGCCTGCTCAGGGAAGGTACGTATGGATTCCACCAGATATCGATAACTGTCGCCATCTCCGGCTACCAAGGCCCCGAGCCGGGGCAATACGGCAAACGAGTAGCGGTCATAAAGCGTGCGCAGCAACGGCAGCGCGACGTGTGAGAACTCCAGGATAAGCGCTACTCCGCCCGGCCGCAGCACTCTGCACATAGCAGCCAAGGCTCGGTTTTTTTCGGTTACGTTCCTCAAACCAAAGGCTAAGGTCAACACGTCGAAGGCGTTGTCTTCAAAAGGCAATGATTCGGCATTGGCTTGCACATAAGCCAGGCCGCTCACCATACCGCGGTTGAGAAGCCGGTCTCTGCCCAGCCGGAGCATGTCCGCGTTAATGTCGGCCAAAACCACCCAACCCTCCGTGCCTACGCGCTCCGTTATCAGGGCGCCAAGATCGCCAGTGCCGCCCGCGAGATCGAGCACCCTGTCGCCGGGCCGAATGCCCGCCATCGCGACGGCGAAGCGTTTCCACAAGCGGTGAAGTCCCCAGGACATGAGGTCGTTCATCAAGTCGTAGCGGTTCGCTACCGAGGAAAATACGTGAGCGACGCGGCGCGCCTTATCCCCCTCACTAACGCGTTCAAAGCCGAAATCGGTGGTTTTCATAATGCAATTATGCAGTTCAACGAGTAGAGCGACGGCAACTGTGTTTCGAACAAGAAGTCAGGCAACGGGCCGTCGCAGATGGCCCGCCTGCTTTAATGCATTCAGATAGTCGACCCAGTATCTATTCTGGTTTACCCCCAAAACATAGAGGTAATCCCAAGAGTACAAACCCGTGGAATGCCCGTCGTCGAACACCAGCTTCACGGCGTAGTTGCCGACAGGTTCGATCGCCGTGATATTGACCCTCTCTTTGCCCACTTGCAGCACACG
>JBOHHR010000107.1:0-4293 GCA_050725475.1 Gammaproteobacteria bacterium
GTACAGAAGATCCGTAATTTGTTAAACCCCGAACTGCGCATCGAAGGGCTGCTGCGCACCATGTTCGACCCCAGGAACAACTTATCCAACGAGGTATCGGCGCAGTTGCTGAAGCATTTTGGTGACAAAGTCTACCGCACCGTGATCCCGCGCAACGTGCGCTTGGCGGAAGCGCCCAGCCACGGGTTACCGGTTTTGTATTACGACCGTTCCTCAACCGGCGCCATGGCCTATTTGGCTTTAGCCGGCGAGATGTTGCGGCGCCAGGACGGTGCAGCGGTGAAGGAGGTGCAAAGGCATGATCAGTAAAAAGCGGGGGCTGGGGCGAGGTTTGGATGCGCTGCTTTCTCTGGGGTCAGCGCAAAGCTCATTAGAGGAGGAGAGCGATCAGGAGCCCCGCACGTTGGCCTTGGAGCGCATTCGCCCGGGTGCCTATCAGCCTAGGCGCGAGATCGCCTCTGAGCAACTGCAGGAACTGGCGGCCTCCATACGCGAGCAGGGGGTGGTACAGCCCATTATCGTCAGGCCGATTGCTGCGGGTGAATATGAGATCGTGGCCGGCGAGCGGCGCTGGCGGGCGGCACAGCTGGCGCAACTGCGCGAGATCCCGGTGGTCGTGCGCAAGGTACCGGATCGGGCAGCTCTGAGCATCGCACTGATCGAAAACATCCAACGTGAAGATTTAAACTCCTTGGAAGAAGCCCAGGCCTTGTCCAGACTGGTGGATGAGTTTGGGCTGACCCATGAGGAGGTCGCGGAGGCGGTGGGACGATCGCGCACCGCCGTGAGCAATCTGCTGCGCTTGCTGGAACTGGACGAAGAGGTCAAACGGCTGCTGGACCAAGGCCAGCTCGAAATGGGCCATGCCCGCGCCCTGTTGCCTTTACCCCACGAAGCCCAGAGGCGGGCGGCGCGCCAGATCGCGGCCAAAGGCCTATCGGTGCGGGAAGTGGAGCGCCTGGTGCGCCGTCTGTTACAGGATGTCAGCCGCGAAACGCCTGCTCAAGGGCCGCGGGATCCCAATCTATCGCGTCTGGAGCAAGACCTGTCGGAGCGCTTGGGAGCGAAAATCGCGTTGAATCACACGGCAAAAGGCAAGGGTCGCCTGGTGATTCACTATCATTCGCTAGAGCAATTGGACGGCATACTGTCACGCATCAAGTAAATGGACAAGGCACTTGAAAAAAGCTCTTTCCTTTGCTCCATGGTTCAAGCTGTTTGAACCATGGGTCCTGCACGGCGAGCGCTTCAGATTAGGCGAAGTGGTGACGATCCAATTGCGACCCTGGACAGCCTGCGGCGACCCCCTCCGGCACTGGTGTCTGGCCACCCTAATGGCGCTGGCGCTGGCGCTGGGGCGGGCCGGCGCCGTCGAGATCGAAATCGGTGAGGTTTACGGCAGTTGGGATACGACCTTTACCTATGGCCAGGCCTATCGCACGGCCGATCCGGATCCGGATCTCATCGGCCGCGCCAACGGCGGCCGGGCGTTTTCGGTCAACCTCGACGATGGGGATCTCAATTACGACAGTCGCACCAGCCACGTGCTATCCGTGATTTCCGAGATCGAGGTGCGCTGGCGCCGCTATGGGGCTTTTATTCGCGCCAACGCCTTTCACGATTTCGCCAACCTTGAGGAAGAGCGGGAGCGAACGCCACTGAGCGATGAGGCGGAACGTTTCGCCGGAGAAGATTTGCGCTTGCTCGATGCTTATGCCTGGGCCGATTTCGAGCTGCGGGGCCGCCCGCTCCAGATCCGGCTCGGCGAACAGGTGATCAACTGGGGCGAGAGCACCTTCATCCAGAATAGCATCAACACCATCAATCCAGTGGATGTGGCCCGGTTACGCGTGCCCGGCGCGGAGTTGCGCGAGGCGCTGCTGCCGGTCGGGATGGTTTGGGGATCGCTGGGGATCACCGACAGCGTCACGCTCGAAGGTTTTTACCCAATATGAGTATGAGCGTACCCGCACCGAGCCGGCCGGCACCTTTTCAGCACCAACGATTTCGCCAGCGAGGGCGGCCGACAGGCCTTCCTGGGTTTTGGCGATTTTTCCGATCTCGGTACGGCCATCGCCGGGATCCACGATCCGGCGTTTCTCGCCGTGCCGCGGGTCCAAGACGATCTACCGCAGGATGGCGGGGAGTTCGGGGCAGCCTTGCGGATTTTCGCTCCCTCCCTCAACGATACGGAGCTCGGATTTTATTACATCAACTATCACAGCCGGTTGCCGGTCGTAATCGCGCGCAGCGGAACCCCAGCCGGTGTGGGCAACGCCACCGGTGCTGCCGTCGCAGCCACGACGCTCGCGGCGCTGGGTGCCGAGGGAGCGCTTACCGTCGGCACCAACGCTGCCGTTGCAGCGGGAAGCTCGTTACAGGATGCCGCGGCGGCCGCACGACGAGGAATCGATTGCGCGCTACAGGGCGCAGCGACTGGGAACCAAGCGCTGGTCGGTGCTTGTGTCATCGATCAGTACGCAAAGACCGGGAGCATCTTCAGCCACTACCCGGAGAACATCCAACTTTACGGCGTAAGCTTCAACACCCATTCGGACTGGACGGGTGTGGCGCTGCAAGGCGAATATTCCTTTCGTGACGATGTGCCTTTGCAGGTGGATGAGACGGAGGGTGTGTTCGCCGGGCTCACCCCGCTCGGCGCCTTGATCCCGGCGGCGAGGCGAAACCAACTCGGCAACTTTGGAGCCGAGGAGATCATCCCGGCTTTCGTGCGCTGCGATGTAAGCCAGATCCAAGCCACCGCCAGCAAGATCTTCGGCCCCTCGCTGGGGGCGAACAGCGCAACGCTCATCGGCGAGATCGGCCTGACCCACGTGCACGATTTCCCGGACAAGAGCCGCTTGCGCCTGGACGGTCCCGGAACATTCACCAGTGGGGATCCCTTCCACGCGAGCCCCGCGGGGCTGCATCCGGGCAAACCCGCCGAAAGCGCCGATGCCTTCGCCGATGCAACCTCCTGGGGCTACCGGCTGCTCGGCCGTTTCGAATACGACAATCTCATCGGGCCCATCAACATCCTGCCGCGCGTGGCCTGGCTACACGATGTGCAAGGCAACTCCCCGGGTCCGGGCGGAAATTTCATCGAAGGCCGCAAGGCGATCACGCTCGGCGTGACCGCCACCTACCAGCAACAATGGGAGTGGGATGTCAATTACACGAGTTTCTTCGGCGCTGGCCGTCACAACCTGCTCTCCGATCGGGATTTCGTGGCGTTCAATTTAAAATACTCGTTTTAGGGAGAGAGACGGAAATGATTCGAAGAAAAAAGGGGATTCATTACGGGGTGGGCTTGGCACTCGGGATCGCCGCAGGGCACGCGGGCGCCGAAGCCAGCCCCGAGGAGCTTATCCGGCTAGGCACCGACTTGACTCCGCTGGGGGCGGAAAAAGCGGGCAATGCACAGGGCAGCATCCCCGCCTGGGAAGGCGGTATCACGTCGCCGCCCAGCGGGTACAAGCCCGGTGACCACCATCCGGACCCGTTCGCCTCGGACCCAATCACCTTCACCATCACGGCGCAAAACGTCGATCAGTACGTGCCGAGGCTGAGCGAGGGCCAGCAGGCTCTGCTTAAAACCTATGCCTCGTACTTCATCAACGTCTATCCCACCCACCGCAGTGCCGCCGTCCCGCAGCGCATCTATGCAGCCACGCGCAAGGCGGCCGCCACCGCCAAGCTTACCGCCGACGGCAACGGGATCACCGGCGCCGTGGGGGGCATTCCGTTTCCGATCCCAAACAGCGGGCTGGAAGTGATCTGGAACCACATCATGCACTACCGCGGGGATACCATCGTGCGCCGTACGGGGCAAGCGGCGCCGACCCGTGGTGGCGACTACACCCTGGTGAAGTTCGCCGACCAAGCCTTGTATCATTTTTATCTGCCCGGAATGACCGAGGAACGACTGCAAAACAGGCTTGTTTTCTACCGCCAAGAAGTGCTCGCTCCCGCGCGGCTCGCGGGCGGAATATTGCTCTTCCACGAACCGATCGATCAATCTCGACAGCCGCGCCAGGTTTGGAGCTATAACCCCGGGCAGCGGCGGGTGCGACGCGCCCCCCACATCGCTTTCGACAATCCCGGCACCGCCTCGGACGGGATGCGCACCGCCGATCAGCTCGAGATGTTCAACGGCAGTCCGGAACGCTACGCTTGGAAGCTCATCGGCAAAAAAGAAATGTACGTTCCCTACAACGCGTATCGGCTGCACAGCGACCAGACCAAGGTCTCCGAGATCTTGAAACCCTTGCATATCAACCCAGCGCTGTGCCG
>JBOHHR010000108.1:0-7676 GCA_050725475.1 Gammaproteobacteria bacterium
AACCGTGGGGCTAGAGCATACGGCTTTATTGCCTTAGAGCAATTGGGCGGTAGTTATGTGCGGCGGGCGGTAAAACGGTGGCGATGATCCGTTTGGATTCCGTCGTACTGGCTTTATTATCAGCAACTGTTTGGAACAGTGGACGCATAAGTTCGCCTCAGCCGCCCGGACGGCGGGAGGGTAACCGACGATCTGCGGTTTTCTGAGGGCATCTGTGGCAAAGTCACCACTATCTGATAATCAGATCCGTCGGGCATTGGTCGATGGTGACGCTTGCGGCATCAAAGCTTGTTACTCCTCCGCCCTCTACGCGCCTGATGGGGCGCGATAGTGGGGGCTTTACGATGATTTTACCCAGTGGCACGGCCAGATCCCCGGAAAGCGAGAAGTGCAGGGCATCGGTGCTGTCGCGGCGCAGGGTGTAGCAGAGCCGGCCATAGTAGGTCGGCAGATCCTTGACCAGGATTTGAAAATCGTCGACCAACCATTCATCGCAGATCCCGGCGGCGAGCACCAAGGACTGGGTCGCCTCGCGTTCGAACGCAAATAGGCTGAGCAGCGCGAGGATGAATTCGGCTCCGATCCAAGTATGGGGCATATCGCCGATATGCGCAGGGCTTTTCGCATCGCGCCATGCGATCTCCGCCCATTGATTCCAGGGCGGCGGGCGGCGATCGGCCACGAAGAACTTGAGGATCTCATGCGCTTCGTGCCGCCGACCGAGACGCACCAGCGCCGCGATGGTGCGGATCTCGTAGGGGCTGTAATTGGTCCAATCCTTGTTTTCTATAAACCGCTCTCGGAATCCCGACACGTATCGGTCGAAGGTATGGCCGAGGGCGGCTTCAAACCAGACCGGCAGCTCCTCGATGAGCGCCACTGCGTTGGCGGTTGCTGTGGGATCGAAATCGGCTAATTCCACGGAGCCCGGAATATAGGCGATATCGCGCTCAGCCAGGGTCGCTGCTATCGAAGCGCGTAGGGTCGCGCCGAAGGCGTCGCGCAAGAGCGCCATGCGCGACGCCTGCTGCTGATCACCGACGATCTCGGTCATGGTGGCCGCATCGCTCAGGCCCCGCAACGCCCAGAAATCATCCCAATAGGCGTGAACGGCATGAGCCAAATAGCCCTCGTGACTGACCGACTCCGGCAACAGCCCGTAATAGGCCCGCTTTTCGGGCATTCGGTATTCCGCCGTGAGGCGCTGGCGGCGCAAATCTTCGATGTAATCGACGCATTTCACCGCTGCAGGCCAGAGCTCGTCGAGTAAACCCATATCGCCTGTGAAGCGGAAACATTCCATGAGGGTATAGATGAACTCGCCCTGGCTGTCGTATTCGGGCAGCCAATCGGGGCCATCGCCATCGACACAGCAGGGTACCTTGCCGTCCGGCGCTTGATGCTGGGCGTACCAGCGGATGAAATCACACGCTTCTTGCGCAGCGCCCACGCGCAGAAGAGCCCTGGCCATGGTGGCGCCGTCCCGGATCCATGAGCGCGTGTAACGCCGCGGGCCGGGTTGCAGAGCGGGACCGTCGCGGTTGATCAAGATATGAGCGGCCGCTGTGCGGAGCGTATCGGTCAATCCTCGCGCCGTTGCCGGCAAATGAATTTCGACCGCTCCCAGCTTAGCTTGCCACGCTCGTACTGCCTGGGCGAACTGCCATGCCCCCCTTCCTTCCAACGAACGGAGTCGCTTCGAGTCCCATGCGCCGAAAGGTGCGGCGACGAAGATTTCTTGTCTGCCTCCACTGGGGGCGAGATCAAACATGTAGCACAGCGCGCCGCTGGCATAGCCAAAGCCATCGCTAACTTCCGTGTTCTGGGGTAATTCGCCCGTTTTCAGGTATTCGCCCAAGCCGCCCTGATCAAAGGTGGCGGCACCGATCCCGTCGGGTGCATTTAGGGGAATGATGATCTTATTGCGGTTGATCCATACGCCGTCCCGACTGAACGCGAGTTCCCGGATCGGACATACGCCGCCCAAGGATTTGAAGGCTTGCCAAGGCGGTGTGACCTGGAAAGGGCGTACCGCTACAAAAAGACGCACAGCCCGGGGTCTATCTTGCGCATTCTCCACCTGGTAACGGATATATATAACGGGCTCGCCCGGATCGCCAGCCGTAAACGCCGTGATCTTCAGCGTGATACCGTCCTTGCGCCACTGGGACGAAGGAATAGGCAGGAACCCCTGTTCCAGCTCCTGCGCGAGAGCCACATCGGCCCAGGTGAGAAGCTTATTGTCGATGTACAGGAAAGGCTCGATAGAGACAGAGCCTTGGTCAATTTCCACCATGCCTTCTTCGTTCAGAAGGCCTTGGGCGCTGCCCTCCGGGATAGCTACCGGCGACCAGTAGGTCTGCTCGCCATATAAGTACCTGGGATAGAAGCCCTTGGGTTCAAGCTTGGCGAGGTTCTGGAAGAAGGCATTGATAGAGCGCGAAAACTCGTAGGACTTGATCTCGAGGTCGACAATGCCGAAGCCTTGCTTTTGGATGCCTTGTGGGTACAAGTTCACCCTAAGACAGCGCGATACGGTATTAGGCAGATATATATAGCTGCGTTCGCCTTGCGCTTCCCGAGCTGTGTAAACGGTTAGCCATGCGGCTGCGTCGTTCGGGATCTGGATATCAAAATGCCGCGCCGCAAGCTCCGGCACCCAGTGCACGATCACGCCCCCCAATTCGCGTTCCTGCTCGAAATCCAGCAGCAACCATTGTGGCTTGCCGCTGCTCTCGCTGCGCCAGCTGGTCTGCGGGGAATGATCTACGGCACACCGGGGTTCGTAGCCCGGCAAGGCGCTGGAAGCCCGCGCCACGGGGTCCGAGAGAAAGCTCCGGTCCGCAAAGCGCAAGTCCTCGATCCAGACCGTTCCCTTACCTCCAGAGCCGGTCACGATGACCAGCTCGATCGCCCCCACGTGGGTCATCGCGCCACCTCCCGCGGGGCCCCAAGCAAACCCGATTTCGCGGCTCTTGATCTCTAGGCAACGCCAGTCCCCGGACAGGCCAAGCGCCTCCTGACGATACCACCAGACGCTATTGCCGGGCGGATCGATCAGCTTGAGCTCGAACGTGTTAACAGGCATGAAACCGCGCATGTTGAAGCGAAAGACATACCGTTCCGGCAACACGAGCGAAAAATGTTTGCGCGCGACAACGAAGCCGTGACCTCCTTTAAAGTCGAAGTCGAGCCGCATGGCCTTACCTTTGAGGCCCTTATCCGGTGAGATCACCAACTGCGCCTGTCCCGATGCCACTGCGCTCCACCCGGACAGATCTTCAAAGTCATCGAGTATCTCGGTCTGCATCGTCACGGCTCCTTGATCAGCGCCCTGGAGAAACGATAGGAATTTACTACAGCACCCGCAAGCTCGATTTGAGACGCTCTCCCTTGCGGACGACCTCAGAGTGAGCCACACTGGTCTAAAAAATGCCAGAAAAACTGCTCGGCTCGGTGACTACGGGGCTCTGCCGGGCGGTGGTCTTGTCCCCCAATGGTAAACGCAACGAATGGCTGTACAACAGGATCCGAACAACCGCCTGAACCGGGATCGATTGCTGCGAGGCATCAAAAAGTTCGCAGCCTCGGAGGTCAGCGGCAAGGCCAAACGGCAATTCATCGCGCTCATCCTGTTTTTGCTTGCAATCAACGGCTTCAACGTTGTGAACAGTTATGTTGGCCGTGACTTCATGACCGCCATCGAAAACCGCAACACAGCGGAATTCATCTGGCAGGCTACCCTCTACATCGGCGTATTCGCAGCCACCACGGTGGTGGCGGTGTTCTATCGCTTCAGCGAGGACCGCCTCGGGCTGCTATGGCGGGAGTGGTTGACCCGGCGGCTTGTCAACCGTTACCTGGAGCACCCTGTTTACTACCGTCTCAACAACGGTAAGAGCGCAAACGGCAAGACCGTCAATCCCGATCAGCGCATCGCTGAAGATGTACGCGCCTTCACGGGCACGACACTCTCGTTCACGCTCATGCTGCTGAACGCCACCCTGACGGTGGTGGCGTTTTCGGGGGTGCTGATGTCGATCAGTCCGCTGTTGTTTCTTGTGGCTGTCTTGTACGCGGCCGCAGGATCCTTTCTGACCATCGCTTTGGGGCGCCCACTGGTGGGGCTGAACTACATGCAGTTCGATAAGGAGGCGAACTTCAGGGCCGATCTGATTCACGTGCGCGAGAATGCCGTATCGGTGGCGTTGTTGCGCCGCGAGGGTCGGCTTAGAACCCGGTTATTGCGTCATCTCGATGAGCTCACGGCCAATTTTCGTCGCATCATCGCGGTTCAGCGCAACCTGGGGTTCTTCACTACCGGCTACAATTATCTCATCCAGATCATCCCTGCCTTGGTCGTAGCCCCACTCTTTATCCGGGGGCAAGTCGAGTTCGGAGTAATCACGCAGTCGGCTATGGCCTTTGCCCATCTCATGGGTGCGTTTTCCCTGATCGTCACCCACTTCCAATCCATTTCCTCGTTCACGGCCGTGGTGGCGCGGCTGGACTCCCTAATGCAAGCCATGGACCAGGCACAATCGATTCCCGTACCGACGATCGAGGCCGGTGGATCCAATCGACAGCTATCCGAAATACCGCTCGGCGCGGCCTGTGTTACCTCGACCGAATCGGCTATCCAGCTTTGCGTTGGCGATGCGGACTGTGGGATCACCTACGAGCGACTGACGCTGCTGTCCCCGGTGGATGATCGGTTATTGATCAAAGAGCTGTCGGTATCGATCCCAGGCGGGATGAGGGTCTTGATCTCCGGTCCAAACGAGGCCGCGAAAGTGGCGTTGTTGCGGGCAACCGCCGGGATCTGGGGCGCGGGCGAGGGGCGCATCATCCGCCCTAGCCCCGAGCATATTCTTTTTCTCCCCGAGCGGCCCTATCTGCCTCCGGGTACGCTGCGCGAAGTTCTGCTGCAGGCCGGAAAGGAACCGGTGATGTCAGAAGACCGCATCCTCAGCGCACTGCACGAGTTAAGCGTTGACTCGGTCTTGGCGCGCTGTGGAGGGCTGGATGCGGAGCAGGATTGGGCGAATATTCTTTCGCTCGCCGAGCAGCAAGTCCTCGCGGTTGCACGCCTGCTCCTCGCCGCCCCGCGCTTCGCTTTCCTGCACCGGGTGGGCGCTAGCCTCGGTCCGGGACAGGTAGAGCAGCTCTTCAGAATCCTCTCGCAACACTCCATAACCTACATTAGCCTCGGAGAGGCCAACGGTGCGCTGGACTACTACGACGCTGTTCTTGAAATCGCCCGCGACGGCACTTGGACGTGGAGGGCGGCGAAATTACTCGACCCCCGTCATTACGCACGGGCGTTATACTAATGGGTATTGCGAAAAATTCCATCCGTGGAATTTTGCGCATTGCAAAGCAATAACGCGACTTTTGCTTTGCTCCATTTCTCAAACAGTTACCTGTTCGAGAAATTGGCAGCCTATCCCTATGCCGCTGGGCACTTCGAATTAATCGAAGTGCCCCAACAGCGATCTATACATCGCATTGTGAGGCTCGCCGAAATGACGCTGCTGCAAGACCTTGGCCTTGAAACCCTCAATACTGGAGCATGCACCGGTCCAGACGATTGGCTCAAAAGCGCCCCCGGTCCGATACTGACTTCGCTATCGCCCTCAACGGCCGAGCCCATTGGTCGCGTGCGCGTTGCCACGGGGTCGGACTACGATACGGTGATCCGGAGCGGCGGCGAGGCGTTTAACACTTGGCGCATGGTACCCGCGCCGCGGCGCGGGGAAGTGGTGCGTAAGATCGCGCAAGCCTTGCGCGAAAAGAAAGACCCGCTCGGAACGCTGGTGTCGCTCGAGGCCGGAAAGATCAAGCAGGAAGGCGATGGCGAGGTGCAAGAGATGATCGACATCGCCGATTTCGCTGTCGGCCAGTCCCGGATGCTGTATGGAAACACCATGCATTCGGAACGCCCCATGCACCGCATGTATGAACAGTGGCATCCGCTCGGGGTTATCGGCGTCATAACGGCATTCAATTTTCCGGTTGCGGTCTGGGCCTGGAACGCGTTTATCGCCGCTGTGGCCGGTAACACCGTGGTTTGGCGCCCTTCGCCTAAGACCCCGCTCTGTGCCATCGCCGTACAGAAGATCTGCAACGAGGTGATGGGACGGGAGGGCTTGGCGGGAATATTCTCCCTGATCATAGAAGAAGGCGCGCAACTGGCCGAGAGATTGGCCCAGGACCACCGCGTGGCGCTCGTCTCCTTTACCGGTTCCAGTCGAGTGGGCCGCCGCGTCGGGGAGACGGTCGCTAGGCGCCTCGGCCGCAGCCTCTTGGAGCTAAGCGGCAACAACGCCATCATCGTCGACGAGACGGCCGATTTAGATCTCGCCGTGCCTGCCATAGTCTTTGGCGCCGTGGGCACGGCCGGGCAGCGCTGCACCACCGCCCGTCGCCTAATCGTGCACCAGAATAAGTACCGTGAGGTAATCGACCGCTTGGTGGCCGCTTATCAACAGGTCACAATCGGAGACGCCTTAGATCCCCATGTTTTAATGGGGCCGCTCATCGAAGAGGCGGCGGTGGGTAAATTCCAAGCCGCCATCGGTGAGATACAACGCATGGGCGGCGAGATCCTCTACGGGGGTGGGGTCATCGAGCGCGCCGGGTATTTCGTGCAACCGACGATCGCCAAAGCTGAGAATCGCTGGGACATCGTGCAAGGCGAGACCTTCGCGCCTATCCTCTATGTCATGAGCTATCGCACCCTGGATGAGGCCATCGCTCTTAATAACGATGTACCGCAAGGGCTTTCCGCGGCTTTGTTTACCACCGATCTTCGCCATGCCGAGCGGTTTCTGTCGGCGCTCGGCTCCGACTGCGGGATCGCCAATATCAATATCGGGACCTCGGGGGCGGAAATCGGCGGCGCCTTCGGTGGAGAGAAAGACACCGGCGGTGGGCGCGAAGCAGGCTCAGATGCCTGGAAGAGCTACATGCGCCGCCAGACCAACACCATCAATTGGGGTTCAGAGTTGCCCTTGGCTCAGGGAATACGCTTTGAGCTAGGGCAAGATCCGAGCGTGACTTGTTAGCCCACTCACTGGGCGAACCCCGCCCTTTAACCCACTTGAACGGTCTGCGAGTATAACCTTTGCTGAATCGCGGCCCGACGTTGGCCATCCTGGATGCCACGAGTGCGGCCCACGCGCCTTGGCCATTGAATGCACCTATCCGCGACCTCGCTAAAGCGGGCCTCACCGCTGCTTCCCTGGTACGCATGAAGTTGTTCACCTTGGACCACCGACTAATCATGCGCGCCCCTCTTGGGCCTCGGGAGATCGCCTGGAGACCCGGCGAGATTCGCTAATTGCAACATCGCACGTTTTGGCAATCGCGTTAAGGCGGCGCGCTTTGCAACTCCGCTAGTATGACATCCGCTCCTTCGGCAAGCAGCTTTTCGGCAAGCCGCGTTCCCAGCTCTTCAGCGTGCTTAGGTGGGCCGCAGATCGCATCGCGCAGGATCCTCGTCCCGTCTACGCTGCCGACAAGCGCGCGCAGCCGCAGCTCGCCGTGAAGGATCTCAGCATGTCCGGCGATGGGCACCTGGCAACCGCCAAACAAGCGGCGGTTGAGTGCCCGTTCCGCGCGCACGCAAACCCGGCTGCGAGGGTCATCCAGGGGTGTGATAAGCTGGATTAGAT
>JBOHHR010000109.1:0-3140 GCA_050725475.1 Gammaproteobacteria bacterium
ACATTGTTCTCTAATTCACTTACACTGGATAGAGGGAAAACTCGTCATCCAGCGAGAGTTGGAAAAGCACTAGCAGCCTGTCGGGACTTGGGGAAACCTAGCGAGGCGCGTGAGAAATCGAGGGCAGATTTTCGATCACTTAAGTTGAAATAGGGGTAACTATTTAACGAAAATGATCGGAAATACAGAATTTCCAGCGCCGCAATAGGTTCTTCCTAAGTCCGACAACTCCTAGCTAACTTGGGGAGAAGGTGTTATGTCCGAAAAGCGCTATAGCGTACCGCTAGAGATTTCTAAAACGGCACACATCGATGAAGCGCAATACCGGCAAATGTATCGGTTTTCGATAGAGGATCCCGAGCGGTTTTGGGGCGAGCAGGCGCAGTTGTTCGTGAGCTGGTTCAAGCCTTGGCGGCGGGTTATAGACTGGGACTATGCCCGCGCCCACATCCGCTGGTTTGAAGGAGCCAAGCTCAACGCTGCGTTCAACTGTCTGGATCGCCACTTGGCGCGCCGCGGCGAGCAGACCGCGATCCTTTGGGAAGGCGATGAGCCCTCCGAGCGGAGAGCGCTCAGCTACCGCGAGTTGCACGTCGAGGTCTGTCGCTTTGCCAACGCGTTGAAATCGAGGGGCGTGAAGAAAGGGGACCGAGTCGCGATCTACATGCCGATGGTGCCGGAGGCGGTGGCGGCCATGCTGGCCTGTGCCCGCATCGGCGCGGTCCATTCGGTAGTATTCGGAGGGTTCTCGCCTCAATCTCTGAGGGATCGGATCCTGGATTCGGACTGCCGCACCGTGGTGACGGCCGACGGAGGGCTGCGCGGCGGCAAGCGTATCTCCTTGAAAGCGAACGTCGATGCGGCCCTTGAGCAGTGCCCCAATGTCCACACTGTGATGGTGCTCCAGCGCACCGGCGCGAACATCGCGTGGGATCCACGACGCGATGTCTGGTACCACCAGGTTTGTGCCCAGGCGGCACCCGAATGCCCCGCCGAGGAAATGGATGCCGAGGATCCCTTGTTTATCCTATATACCTCCGGTTCCACAGGTAAACCCAAGGGCGTGCTGCACACCACCGGAGGATATCTGCTCTATGCGGCGATCACCCACAAGTACGTGTTCGACTATCGCGACGGTGAGGTTTACTGGTGCACCGCCGATGTCGGGTGGGTGACCGGCCATTCGTATATCGTGTACGGTCCCTTATGCAATGGGGCAACGAGCCTGGTTTTCGAAGGCATTCCAACCTATCCCGATGCAGGGCGATTTTGGGATGTGGTCGACAAGCACAAGGTCAATATTTTCTACACCGCCCCGACAGCGATCCGCGCCTTAATGGCGCAAGGCGAGCTACCGGTAAAGCGCCGGCAGCGTGCCAGTCTGCGCGTGCTCGGGACGGTGGGCGAGCCGATCAATCCCGAAGCTTGGGAGTGGTATTATCACGTCGTCGGCGATGGGCGTTGCCCGACCGTAGATACGTGGTGGCAGACAGAGACCGGGGGAATCTTGATCACACCTCTTCCCGGAGCGACGGTCCTGAAACCCGGTTCGGCCGCGTGGCCTTTCTTTGGTGTCTTGCCTGCGATCGTCGATGACAAGGGAAGGGAGTTAGAGGGCGCCGCGGAGGGAGCGCTGGTTCTTAAACGCCCGTGGCCCGGACAGATGCGGACGGTGTATGGGGATCATCAGCGCTTCATAGACACGTACTTCAAGGCTTTTCCCGGGTATTACGCCACCGGCGACGGCGCGCGGCGCGATGAAGACGGATACTATTGGATAACCGGGCGCATGGACGACGTGATCAACGTCGCGGGTCATCGCCTGGGTACGGCGGAAATCGAAAGTGCCCTGGTGCTGCACCAAGCGGTTGCGGAAGCGGCGGTGGTGGGCTATCCGCACGAGATCAAAGGCCAGGGGATTTACGCCTATGTGACCTTGATGGCGGAGCGCGAGCCAACGGAAACGCTGCGCCGAGAGTTGATCGCACATGTCCGCCAGGTGATCGGACCCATCGCCACCCTCGATGTCATCCAATGGGCGCCTGGATTGCCGAAGACGCGTTCGGGCAAGATCATGCGCCGCATCCTGCGCAAGGTAGCCGAGAATGCCATCGCCGAGATTGGCGACACGTCGACCCTGGCCGATCCTACGGTGGTGGAGGATCTTATCGCCCATCGTGCTTGCTAGGAGCCTGTCGGACTTAGGGAGCCTAGCATGGTTATTCCTTATGCGCGACGATTCGCAATCGCCTGTAGTCGGCAAACCAATGGCCGTCTGCAAACAGGATGCATCGCGCCTTATCCTCCACCTTTCGTTCGCACTTCGCTATGTTGCGGGAGCAAAGTAAGTTCTTGGCGATGAGCCGCGCCGCGCTCCCATAGCTATACGCGAAAGCTCCGGGTCAGTAACAAGACTCGGGGTCAAGGTCACACCATCGTTCCGAGAATGACGCTGGACGCTTTGAAGATCGCAACCGCCCGTTTACCGGCTTCAAGCCCAAGCGACTGAACACTTGGATTGGTCACGATCGCTGCGATGCTCCCACCGCCATCAATCTCTAAGATCACCTCCGCGTTGACCGCTCCGGGAATCACAGAAGCAACGGTTCCATGGAGTTGGTTGCGGGCGGAAACCTTGGCTCCATCAAAATCGCTGGCGATGATGATGGAAGATGCCTTGATAAGTGCAAACGCTTGACTGCCGACCCTCAGTCCGAGTGACTCCGTGCTTTCTCGGGTCACAACGGCCACGATCGGAGTGTTCTTCCTCAATGTAAGTTCGATTTCGTCGTTGACCGCGCCAATCTTCACGGCAGTAACCACTCCGGAAAACTGGTTTCGGGCACTACTTTTCATATTCAGGGTTCTCAGCAGATTAAGATCGGACGTGAGGTCGATGGCTTCATTGCTCAGCATTTGCACGAACCGTCGATGGGCCGCTTCGATCTGGTCGAAACGCTCGATAAGTTGAAGGCCCCGTGGTGTCAATTGCGTCCAGCCTCCCCCTCGGCCACCGCTGCTTCGTTCAACCAACGGCTCACCCGCCAGATTGTTCATCGTGTCGACCGCATCCCAGGCGGCCTTGTAGCTCATGCCAATCGCCTTGGCCGCCTGGGTGATCGAGCCTTTTTCGGCGATGG
>JBOHHR010000110.1:0-4191 GCA_050725475.1 Gammaproteobacteria bacterium
CTCGAAGCGATTGCGGGCGACTTGCCGGACACAGAGAACCAAGAACCGGAGGTGAAAGAGCTAGAGGACGGCTCATTCCTTATCGACGGCGCGATGTCGATCTATGACGCACAGGAGCGGTTCGACCTGGGCCTGCCGCCGGCGGGCGACTTCAATACGCTTGCCGGTTTCGTTCTCCGGCTCTTCGAACGCATACCAGCGGTTGGCGAGCGCATCGACTGGCGCGGATGGAGCTTCGAGATATCCGATATGGACGGATGGCGGATAAACAAAGTGCTCGCTCGGCGCGTTGCTGCGGATGGCGAATCATCTGTGGCGGATTCTTCAACTTTAACGCCGCATCCGCATGGTGCTTGATTGTCCGCGGGGTGCGCTCTGGACATCGGTTCCTCAGGTGGCGGGTCGATATGTTCGGTCTTCTTTTCCGGTATTCCGTGGCGGCGTTTGGCTAGCGCTATGGAACCACTAGCGTTACCACACCGGTGTCTTTGCCGGCATGGGCGGCCTGCTCGAGGATGGTCTCTAGCGACTTCGAAGCGATCACCTCCGGATCGCACTCGTAGCGCGCGGTGGTGTGGTCCACCGCCAGCATGCTCTCGCGTGCCTTGTAGCCGGTGGCCATGGCGGTCGTCGTCGGTGCAGAATCGGGGGTCTGCTGGTCCCAAGAATAAACCTTGGACAGCGCAACGTAGGGCAACTTCTCGAAGAACAAGCTGTGCTCCTCACCGGGCTTACCCATCTGCTGCCCTTCCAAGATGCGGGCAGCGGTCACGGTAGAGACCCCCATGCCATCACCGACAAAGAAGATCACATTCTTGGCCCGGTGCTTTATCGGGGAAAGCTTTTTTGCGCTCTCTATGTACTCCTGGTCGGTTGACAGGGGGGTCGATCCACTTACCGGCCCCGCTGTTCGTGCCATGGCCATAATCGGTGCCATCCGAGCGGAGCCCTAGGCGCAGGACATACACCGACTCCGCTACCTAGGGCGACTCGGTTAAGCTGCTGATCGGGCCGCCGAAAAAGGCCTTTTAAAATCCCTATTCCCTACTTTCCTCCAGCCCCGTTTGCAATTGCGCGGAAACCTCCTGCACTTGTTGCTCTATCGCCTGCCCCAGATTGGATTGCATTTCCGCGAAGGTCTCTTTGGCTTGCCGCATATAGCTCAGCGTCTTCTCGGCACTGGCTTCGAAAAGCCGGCTCATTCCGTTTTCGCCCGCATCGAACATCTTCGAGCAGTCCGGCGCGCCAAACAGGGTCGCGCCTTTTGCCTGATACTGAAAGAATGTTCTAACTGCCGCGAGCTGAATATCCATCACCCGCGTGGTTCCTTGCAAAAAGATCTCCACGAAGTTCATCGCGTGCTGTGTCCCCGTCTCGCGTTGCTGCATACCTGTATTCATGTTGCCTCCTCACTCGGTTTAGGGTTTCTCGTAAGGGCGTGCCCCAATGGCGCGAGTCCCGTTCTGATCCGCGGACGATCGTGTCCTTGTGATCCCCGCGGCGAGAGGAATATTACTAGTGGATTGTGACAACCGGGTGAACGCGTGGCTACAGGATTACTACTGTGTGATATTCCTCCAGAGCGCGCTTCCCAGACGAGCAGATCCTCGATAAGGACAGCGCGCGCACGAGGCCGCTGACATCCTGACGTTCACGGCAACCGCATCAGCGGCTGTCCCATGCGAATGACGCTTCCCTCCTGCACGTTTTCGCATAGCGTGAAGGCGTCCGGCGCGAAGACGATGATGGTCGATCCATGTTGAAACCAGCCCATTTCCTCACCCTTGCGAAACGGAGCATGGCAGGCAATGACGTTGGGCCCGCGGTACTTGAGGTGAAGCAGAACGTCGAGAAAGTGCAGCCGGATGCTAGCGACGAGCACGGCCGCGACCGGCACAAGGGTGACGACATGGCCGGTCGCCTCCAGTTTGGTTCGGAGCAGTGCTCGCTCGTTCTTGCAGAAAAGCTCCTCGACGCGCTTGAGGGCGATCGGGTTGACGTTCCACGTGTCGCCGGAGATGTAGGTGACCCGCTCGACGGCGCAGTCGTGCGGGGCGTGGAAGCGGTGGTACATGCCGGACTTCAGTCGTAGCGTGCCGTAGCGTCCGTCGCGGTAAGTTCGCACCAGCTCCTGATCCCGCGGCGGCCGCCCGGGCCATGCAACAGGACGGCTGGTGGTGGTCGGATGCGGCGGTGACGGACAAAGCGATCGTCGAATCCTGTGGGAGATGATCGCACACCGCTTCTGACGGACTGGCCAACTACGCGCAGGAGCAGCCGCGGCCGCAGGCTTCAAGTGCTGCTGTGACCCATCGGATCGATCAGCTCGCCGCGCAGCAGGAAGAGCGGCGCTCCGTGGTAGAGCTTGATGTCGTGGAGCGGGTCCGTGAGGATCTTCGTCAGCCACACCAATCCGGTCTGCATGTCCTTCAGAATGAACAGATGTACCGTCCGAAATAGCAGCGCCGCCGCCGATAACGATCCATGAGCAGCGACATGTTGTGCAAGAAGCCGGCGGGGTCAGCGTGGGGATCGAAGATGCCGAACAGCGTCGGATGGACGTAGAGCATCAGCGGCGACAGCGCCCAGATCGCCAATAGGACCACCTTGCGCCTGAGGTTGTAGCCGACCTTCACTTCTTCCTTGATTCCTCTGCCCCACGGGTGGGGCGATTCGTGGCAAGAAAGTCCGAAAACAGTAGGAAGAAAATACCGGTCCTCCGAAATGCAGCAGGAAGACTTCCGGAGAGCGGAGGACCGGTAAACGCCGAGCGCGAACGTCGATCTATTTCGCCTCCATGGTCTTCTCGTATAAGACCTCGCCGGTGATCTCGAGGAGGTTGACCTTCAGCAGACCGTCGTGGCTGACATCCACCATGCCGAAGGAGTGCAGGTTGGGGGGCGGGGAGTTTTGCGGAAGCTGATTGTCCGCGTCGCCCGGCGCCCTCAGGAATTCATAGTTGGGACCGAAGCTAGGATCCAACTCGCCCGGGCCGAAGGCGCCCGCATGCACGGGGCCGATCACGAACTCCCAAAACGCATCGAAATTCTTGAACACTGCGCGCTCGGGATCATAGGAGATAGCCGCGGTATAATGCACATCGGAGGTAAGGTACACGACGTTCTTGATGCCTTCGCCTTTGAGGAATTCCAACAGCTGGCTCAATTGAACCTCGCGACCTAAGACATCGGCCTCGCCTTGGGCCCAGGCGTCGCGGTCGCCCTCGCTACCGGTGACGATGGACAACGGGTCGTGCGTGGAAATCACCTTCCAAGTGGCTTGCGAGTCTTTCAGGCTTCTCTTAAGCCATTCGAACTGCTCTTGGCCTAACATCTCGATTCCGCTCGGCTCGCTGTTGGCGGGATTTGGGCCTCGGAACGAGCGCTCGTCCAATAGGAACACCTCGAGGTGTTTTCCATACTGGAACTTGCGAAAGATCCTTCCACCGGAAATCGGGTTGTACTCGAAGAACGCTTGCTTGGCGCGCTCGGCGGCGATGTCGGCCGACAAGCCGTTATAAGGCTCGGCGGTCAAGATCCCGCCCGGATACCAGTTATTGGTCACTTCGTGATCGTCCCACTGCGCATACACGGGCGTCCGCTGTAAAAAATGGGCAAGCTTTCGTCGCCCAAGTTGTATTTCCAGTTGGCGCGGAATTCATCCAATGTGATGGCCACGAAATTCTTTGCTGGATCGTTTAACCATACGCCGCCACCGAGCGCCGCCGGGATCTCCTGTTCCGTTGGAATCGCGTTGTCCGCGTAGATCATGTCGCCCTGGAATATGGCGAAGTCGGGCTGCCCCTGATTCATGACCTTGAAGATCACATAGCCGCCTCGGATCGTCCGACGGTTCACCGTGGTGACCTGGAGGTTGAGGTTCCTCCCCCAGCCCTGGCCAGCCAGATCGGCGGCCCAGACAAAGCGCACCGGCCTAGCTTGTTCCGGGGTGGGGCGGTCTGGAATCGACCCACTCCGCCGAGTTCGGCTGTCACCAAGCCTTTGGCGGGTCGCGTCACGCACAGCGTTCGATAGAAATAGCGGGTGTCAGGCTGCAAGCCGCGCGCCACGACGGAGCCCGCGTAATCCGTCTCGGCATTGACGATGCTGACCAGCGGGCCCAGCTTTTCCTCCAAATCTTTCGCATCCAAGAGTTCGAACCGCTGGTCCAGGGGCGTGCTGGTGCTCACAT
>JBOHHR010000111.1:0-6155 GCA_050725475.1 Gammaproteobacteria bacterium
TACATTCAGCGGGCGCGGAAAAGCATGGGTTTCATGAATACATTGTTGGAGAGCGTAGGAAATGCCAGCAGTCTGGAAGCATCCATTTATCAAGATGCTCGGAGCCCGCTTGATTTGTCCGAATTAATAAGCACGTGTATGGAAGAGTACCGCTCGAGCTATTCAACGAATGGGTTTGTTGTTAAATGTGTAGCGGGCATTGCTATCCTCGGAAACGAAGACCGAGTGAGACAAATGCTGGATAAATTGGTTTCGAATGCTATAGACCATAGTAAGCCGGAGACCCCTATCATGATCTCCCTAGAGAAGCGGGAGAACCAGGCGATACTGTCTGTCATTAATGAAGGCGCCAAGCTGCCGGAAGACAAAGAGCGCATGTTTGAACTTTTCGTCTCCATGCGAGACTCCAAGCATAGGAGAAGTGATAACCTTGGACTAGGACTTTACATCGTGAAGCTGGTCGCGGAATCACATGGCGGCCAGGTCGAAGTTAGGGACCTCGAAGACAAGGAAGGCGCGATATTCAGCGTTACCCTGCCTATAATATAGCTGCGAGATGATACGCGCCTACAAACGGGTATAATATCCAGTATCAGTCTGGCTGACACTCGACCCAACGATAGCCGAAACCCCGCTCGGTCTTTATGCAGTTAAAATCGTCATCGATGGCTTTAAATCGATCGCGGATCGTCTTTATGTGGGCGGTAATGGTGTTGGGTTCCACGACAAGATTGGCAGCACGCATGAGTTTGCTATAGCTCTTGACTTGGCCCGACTCGCTTGCCAATTCTTTGATGATCCAAAGCTGGGTCAGGGTTAAATCGACCGGGTGATTTTTCCAAAAGGCGAGGAGTTTTCTCTGATCGATCAGCAGTGAACCGCGTAGCACGTTTTGAGCAAGGTTCTCGATTGACGGATGGCCATTCTTAGTGAGCGCCTCGATCCGGCGCACCAATGCTTCGATGCGGACGACCAAATAATCTATGCTGATATCTTTAGTGAGATAGTCATCTGCCCCTAGGCGTAGACCGGATATTCTGTCAAAGTCGTCACTACGCGACGTCAGGAAGATAATCGGAAGCGAGGGGGATAGTTGCCGTAGATCGGAGCATAGTTGGAATCCGCCATCTCTTTCCCCATCGAGACCAATATCCAAGAGCGCAATGTCTGGTGAGACTTCACAAAAACGTGCCATAGCGTCATAACGGTTGCCACAGACATCAACTTCGAATCCCACATCGACGAGAATATCCGTATAGTTGTCGCGAATGACAACATCGTCCTCGACTAACATCAGGCGTTTGCGCATACTTGTCTCGGGGTAGCTTGGTCCGGGGTTTGCCATTGTGCTTTTTGCCTCAGACCGCGTTTTTTACTGAGGTGCTACTACACCCTGTTCTTTAGGCGTTGGAAAGGGAATATTTAACCGAGCTTCTGTGAAATATTAACATGCCGCCGATGCAGCAGACGGTGCGGGCATAAGGGCGGATACCATTTTTTTACGGCAATTTTGGGTCCGGCCTATTGGTCGGACCGATACTGTCCGTATAGTTCGGCTATCCAAAATCGGTATGCCGCACAGGGTCGAGATGGAGGCCTTGGGGCTACACCTGTGCCGCATGCGAGTTGACACAGGCGTCGGAGTCTTTGCGATGCAGCAAAGCGTTGCCGAAAGCACTGGCGAGAAGAATAAGTTAGGATCTCGATCCTTACGCCATCCATGCAAGCGCGGTGGCCAAGAAGCATTACCCCTAAACAACAACGCGTTCGCTAGGGACGCTAGCGCAAGAGGAGAAAACTCATGAGTTTCACCCAGCATCCACCAAAACGCACCCGGCTGCAGCGCAGCGAGCTGGCGGTACCCGGTTCTAATCCGGGCATGATGGAAAAAGCCGCGAGTAGCGAAGCCGACTATGTGTTTCTCGACTGCGAAGACGCGGTGGCGCCCGCCGACAAGGAGCAGGCGCGCAAAAACATCATCGAAGCCTTGAATTCCATCGACTGGCGCGCCAAGGGCAAGACGGTGTCCATCCGCATCAATGGCCTGGACACCCACTACATGTACCGCGATGTGGTAGACATCGTAGAGCGGGCCGGGCCGCATCTGGATACGATATTGATCCCCAAGGTGGGCGTTCCCTCGGATGTTTACATGGTGGACTGTTTGGTAACCCAGATCGAGCAGGCCAAGGGGATCGCGCACCGCATCGGGCTGGAAGCCCTGATCGAGACAGCCCTGGGGATGGCCAACGTGGAAGGCATTGCCCAGTCCAGCCCGCGCTTGGAGGCGCTGCACTTCGGGGTGGCGGACTATGCGGCGAGTTGCCGCGCGCGCACGGTAAATATCGGAGGCTTGCATCCGGATTATCCCGGCGACCAGTGGCATGGGAGCCTGCAGCGGATGCTGGTCGCCTGCCGGGCTTATGGACTGCGGGCCATCGATGGCCCCTTTGGGGATTTTAACGATCCCGAAGGATACAAGGCTGGGGCGCGGCGGGTGGCGACCATGGGGTATGAGGGCAAGTGGGCGATCCATCCTTCCCAGATCCCCCTGGCCAATGAAGTGATGTCACCCCCCCAGGCCGAAGTGACCCGCGCGCAGCGCGTTTTGGAGGCCCTGGAGGAAGCGGCCAAGGCCGGCCGGGGGGCGGCGCAGTTGGATGGCAAGATGATCGACGCGGCCTCCGCGCGCATGGCGGAGAACGTGGTACGGCAAGCGCAGGCGATCGCGGCGAAGGCGAAAAGGTAGGGGACGTCGTCACAGCGAGTTTTACTGTTCCTCGCGCGCGGGAGTAGGCTCCCTGGGTGACTAGCGATATCGCCGAAATCGGATCCCGCCTGCAACAGGCAATCGCAGAGCGCCGTCCCTTGGAGATCCTGGGTGGCGGGAGCAAGCGGTTCTTGGGGCGTGAGCCCTGCGGGAGCGTGCTGGAAGTAGCGGGGTATCGCGGAATAGTCGATTACCAACCGTCGGAATTGATGGTGACCGCGCGGGCGGGCACGCCATTGCAGGATATCGAAAGCCTGTTGGCCGAGCAGGGACAGATGCTGGCTTTTGAGCCGCCGCATTTTGGAGCGACAGCAACTTTGGGCGGCACCATTGCCTGCGGGTTTTCCGGACCACGGCGCCCTTATGTCGGAGCCGCGCGCGATTTCGTGCTGGGAGTGGTGTGTCTCAGCGGTAAAGGTGAAAAGCTTAGATTTGGCGGGCAGGTGATGAAAAACGTTGCAGGATTCGATATCTCGCGCTTGATGGCGGGCGCTATGGGAACGCTGGGCGTGCTCTTGGAAATCTCGCTCAAGGTGTTGCCTAAACCGGAAACAGAAGCGACGGTTGCCCGCAGACTGTCGATGACAGAGGCGCTCGATCTTATGAACCGCCTCGCCGGACGGCCGTTACCGATATCGGCGGCAAGCTTTGAAGGGGAGAACATGTTGCTGCGCTTGTCCGGTGTCTCCTCTGCAGTCGCTGCGGCCGAGAAAACAATAGGCGGAGATCGAGTGCCGGAAGGAAAGGACCACTGGCATAAGCTGCGCGAGCACGAATTGCCGTTTTTTTATCCGCGGGATAAGCCTCTGTGGCGTTTGTCTTTGCCACCCGCTACCCCACCCCTAGCCCTAGCCGGGGAGTGGTTTTTCGATTGGGGCGGGGCGCAGCGCTGGCTGAAAACCGACGCAGACCCAACCCTGGTTCGACAGGCTGCGCTCGCAGCCGGAGGACATGCCACCTTGTTTCGGGGCGGGGATCGCCACGGTGAGATCTTCACCTCGCTGTCAGCTCCCATGAGGGAGCTTCACCAGCGTTTAAAGCAGGCTTTCGATCCCCAGGGAATTCTCAATCCGGGCCGCCTGTATCCGGCGCTGTGACCACTCACGTAGAACAAACCCCGCATGCAAACATCGCTCGCTGAGTTTTTCGGGCGACGTCTCAAGGACAGGAAGCCGAGCGCATCCTGCGCAAGTGCGTGCATTGCGGTTTTTGCCTCGCGACCTGTCCCACCTACCAGCTCCTGGGAGACGAGCTGGACGGACCACGCGGGCGGATCTACCTGATGAAACGCGTATTGGAAGGTCATCCTGCAACGCAAACAACGCAAGGGCATCTCGATCGCTGCCTCACCTGCCGCGCTTGCGAGACGACCTGTCCGTCCGGACTCCAGTATTCGCGTCTGCTGGATATCGGACGTAGCGTGGTGGAGGAGCAAGTGCGCCGGCCGCGTGGCGAGCGCGTCGCGCGCTATCTGTTGCGGCGGGTGGTGCCTTACCCACGACGGTTCGCACACCTTTTGAGGCTGGCGCGCTGGTTGCATCCCCTACTACCCCAGCGTCTGCGCAAGATGGTAACGCCGCAGGAGGCCGTCGTTGGCCTCTGGCCGGCTGGCAGGCACAAGCGCAAGATGTTGCTGCTCGAGGGTTGCGTGCAACCGGTACTGGCGCCGGCTATAAACATGGCTGCGGCCCGGGTGCTCGATCGGCTGGGTATCGAATTGATTCGGATCCCGAAGGCAGGCTGCTGTGGCGCTATCAGTCACCATCTGGCGGCGGCGGAAGCCAAGCAGTTCATGCGCCGCAATATCGACGCCTGGTGGCCGTATGTCGAGCAAGGCATAGAAGCCATTGTGATCACCGCCAGCGGCTGCGCACCTATGGTCAAGGATTACGCAGATCTGCTGCGCCAAGACCGCAATTATGTAGCAAGAGCCAATACGGTCTCTAAGCTCGCCAAGGATATCGCCGAGGTGGTTTCGATCGAGGATATCAACAGGCTAGCCCCTTCCGGCTGGGCGCCTCAACGGGTAGCGTTTCATTCCCCTTGCACGCTTACCCATGCGCAGGGTTTACACGGACGGGTGGAATCCTTGTTGCGAGCCCTGAACATCCCCCTCGTTCCCGTACAGGATGCGCAAACCTGTTGTGGATCAGCCGGCACTTATTCGTTGCTCCAATCGGATCTGTCCATGCGCTTGTTGCACCAAAAAATAAAGGCCTTGGAGACGCATCAACCGCAGCTCATCGTGACCGCGAATATCGGGTGTTACGGGCACATACGGCAGGCAGCCTCGGTGCCCGTTAGGCATTGGATCGAACTACTGGATGGATAAATAAATAAAAGGCGGGCCAGCACGGTAGCTGGCCCGGTCCTGAGAGAGGGATCTTAGTTTACGGACTTCCAAGTACCATCAGGCTGACGACACGCTGTTCCATATACGGTCTCGGCGCGACCATTCACATCCACTTGGGTGGTAAAATCGCGACAGGGACCGTTAGCGGATTCGTAGGTGCGGGTCGGCGTCATCGTGTAGTGCGCCCCGCTATCTGGATTTTTCCAGTTCGTCGCATAGCCGGTTCGGCTTGACTCTAGCGCTTGGGCCGCTTTCATGCGATCGAGATCATCCATGCTTTGCCCGACAGAGCTACCCATAAGTGCGCCTGCGATGGCGCCAGCGGCTGTGGCCGCGAGCTTTCCGCTTCCGCTGCCGATCTGACTGCCGACAAAACCGCCCAAGGCTCCCCCTGTGGCCGTCCCGATCCCCTGTTTGGTTCCGGTAAAACAGCCCCCCAGCAGCAGCAGGGTAACAGCGAGCGAGACTGTGATCAGGCCATTTTTCATAACAAGCCCTCCGCAAAATGGAAAAAATTTCTAAAAACATACAATAACCTAGAAAGCATTTTTGAATTCGGAATGTTAACCCAGGCTGAACCATAAGGGTTGTGTTCCCGATGAGGGGGAGCATCACTCCCCATACACGGTGACGGTCACGTCGCGTGTGTGGCCATGACGGCGATGCTCCCAAAGGTAGATCCCCTGCCAAGTCCCTAGCAGACAGTGGCCCTCGCTCACCGGGATGGTCAGCGCCGATTGGGTCAGCACCGAGCGCACGTGGGCCGGCATGTCGTCGGGGCCCTCGGCGGTATGACGAAACAACGGGTCGCCATCCGGCACCAGGCGCGCCATAAAGGCTTCCAGATCGCGCAGTACGGTGGGATCCGCGTTCTCGCAGAGCATCAGCGAAGCGCTGGTGTGGTGCACGAACACGTGGCATAACCCCTGCCGGACACCGCACCGGGAGACGATACGCGCCACATCCTCAGTCAGCTCGATGCTTCCCCGACCTTGGGTGCGATAAGTCAGGCTTTCTTGCACTACCATGGCC
>JBOHHR010000112.1:0-7415 GCA_050725475.1 Gammaproteobacteria bacterium
ATCTGCGGCGATGGTTGCGCGAGCTGCATGACAAGACGGGCTATACGACCGTCTTTGTGACCCACGACCAGGAAGAGGCGCTGGAGCTCGCCGACCGGGTGGTAGTGATGAACCGGGGCAGCATCGAGCAGGTGGGAAGTACCGATGAAGTCTACGAGCAGCCCGCTTCACCGTTCGTGTTCGATTTCCTGGGTAGTCTCAACGTGCTCGAGGCCGAAGTGCGCGGCCGCCACGTGTTTCTGCCCGGTAACGATATCCCCATCGTGACCAACAGCATTCATCCGAGCGGGCCCGTTGATCTTTATGTGCGGCCGGGCGACCTGCGCCTGGCCGAGCCTGGTGCGCCCGGCATCGATGTGCGGGTGATCTCGGTGCAGCGCACCGGCCCTATCGTGTGCGCGAATGCGACGACGGTGGCCGGCAATGTGGCGCTCACCGTGGAGCTGCCGCACCTGCATCATGATGTACCGTCCTTCGTGCACAACGGTACGGTACGCCTGCGCCTGATGCAGTTCAGTCTGTACCCGCGCGGGCCAAAGTCCGAAAGCCGGGCGCTACAGGATGTGGCGCCGCTTTCCTCCGGAGAGCAACGCGAGCGCGGGCGGCTCGGTTAGCCGGTCGAAACTGCCAACTCAAATGTTATGCCCACGAATGCGGGTTTTCAGTGTAAACACGTGAGTCCGCCGCATAGCGGACTCACCGCATCTGGAACTGGCTTCCCGCCTTGCTAACGCCGAGACTGCCCCACTGGGTATATACCGCTCTGGTCGGTCCTTCGGATTGCGGAAAAACCACGCTGTTGCGGATCATCGCGGGGCTCGAGGTACCCGATTCGGGCGCTATCTACTTCCATGGCGCAAATGCAACCGGCCGCCATGCGCGTGAGCGGCAAGTGGGCTTTGTGTTCCAGCACTATGCGTTGTTCCGGCACATGAGCGTGTTCGAAAACGCGGCCTTTGGTCTGCGCGTCAGACCCCACCGGAAGCGACCGCCAGAGCGCCAGATCCGTGCACGGGTGCACGAGCTGCTCAAAACTCGTGCACCTCGATTGGCTCGCAGACCGCTATCCGGGACAGCTTTCCGGGGGCCAGCGCCAGCGCATCGCACTCGCCCGCGCGCTGGCGGTCGAGCCCAAGGTGCTGTTATTGGACGAGCCCTTCGGCGCGCTGGACGCCAAAGTGCGCAAAGGAGTTGCGCCGCTGGCTCCGGCGTCTGTATGATGAGCTGCATGTGACCAGCGTGTTCGTCATCCATGACCAGGAAGAAGCGCTCGAGGTTGCGGACCGGGTCGTCGTTCTGAACGAGGGAAGGGTCCAGCAGATCGGTCCTCCTGAGGAGGTTTACGAACACCCCGCCACGGCCTTCGTGTACCAGTTCCTTGGGGACGTGAATCTATTCCACGGGCGCGTGCACGCCGGGAGAGCTTGGATCGGCGAGGTCGAAGTCGTCCTCGATTAATCACCACGAGCTTCACGACGCGGCTGCCCTTCTCTATGTGCGCCCTCATGACATCGAAATCGCGCGCGAGCGCAATGGTAACGGCGGCATCGAGGCGGTGGTCCGCGAAGTACGCCGATTTCGGGCCGGTGGTCCGCCTCGAGCTAGAGCGCTTGGACGGTGCCGGCATCGTCCAAGCACAGCTCTCTCAAGATCGCCACCATGAAGATGGCTTACACAAGGGAGGCCGAGTCTACATCCGACCCCAGAGCCTTTGGGTGTTTGTGCAGGAGGAGACTCAGGCACCTTCTCCTTCTGAAAACTAAGGAATCTCGCTTCGAGGATCTCGCCATAAGAATCTCCGGCCGCGTACCCCATATTCCCAACGGGCGCATGGTAACGGAACTGTACGATTGCCGGCTGGTGTGTTTGTCATGTCTTATGAGATACGGAGTTTGCACACTAAGAACCGAATACCAAAGTAAGGTACATCCAAAATCACCCGGGCCGCGTATAGGTAGATGGTAGATGTAAGCTGCCATGGCGAACAGATCGAGAACGCCGTGAAGTCTGGCATAGATTTTTATCGGCGCGAGTATGATCTTAGAAGGGCCTATGGTGCAGGATCACGTGTCTATGTTGGTTACGGATCCCACCGAAATACTCAGTCGCCGAGGTAGTGGGGTATCTCGCAGGAAAATCGGCGATTGCGGTGGCCCGACAGTTTGGAGGGAGGACGAGCAGTTTTGGGCAAGGGGTTATGCGGTCTCGACCGTCGGGTTTGAAGAGGAGCAAATCAGGAAGTACATCCGAAATCAGGAGCGTGCACCGATAGTTCATGTTCTTACTCGGGGAGTTCTGCCTACGTGCGGCTGGGAGGGGCTTACCGGAGGCGGACTGAGGGCCACGCCGAAAGGCGTGGAGTAACCACCGGACCCTACCGCCTGCGCAGCTATTTCATTGCTGCATTGGACCAAAGTCCAATATCGCCGCCGCATTGCACCCCCTACCATCCTTGGCGGATCAGACATAAGGGCCCTCTCCAAACACCAGGGCTTGAGCACCATGCGGAGGAACGAGTCAATGAAAGTGAACAAGACGATTCTGGGTCTCGCGATCGCACTGAGCATGTCCCACCTTCCAGCAAGAGCCACGACACCTGAACAGTTCCTGATCAGCAACCAGCAGGATCTGACCGGTGTCTGCTCAACACAATCATCCTATTCCTGCGCCCGATGCGGCGTTGCGGTCGATCGCGGAGATCCCCCCGATCAAGCGCCTGGTCCTGACCGCCCCGCGACCTTGGTAGTTGGGACACGCTGCTCATGACCTTCCTGATCGGCCTCATCGATCCCTGCCGGGAGCGGGGCATCGAGGTCGACAGCTCGGGATTGCCCGAGGGGGTACGCGGGCTGCTGGCACTGGTGTACGTGGTTCCGGAACGGGCCGGAGCTTGCCGGCAGAAGGCGCGACACCCTGGCTTGTGCAGGTTGGGACGGCGGCCATACGGGCTTGGGCGGAGGGAATACCCAGGACGTAGCACGTGGAACTCCGTCGTGCCGAACCCTATTCGGTCCATAAGTCCCCTGGCTACGGCATGTTTCCCGTTCTCGATGCATGGGGTGATCTTGGAAAACAAGACGTCGCTTTCCTCGAAATAAGTGTACCCCTTCTTCACTTCCCTAAACGGCCGCTCGATCGGTGCTGTAATCGTACCTGTTACATCATCCACTGCCGCCATCGGCACAAACGTCGTCAGGACTTCATCCCCTCGTCGTAGATCGCCGGGCCGCCGAGGGTTGACCTCACACGCTTCTTTTATCGGAACCCACCGCCATCCTTCCGGCAGCTTCTTCCGTTCCCCCATCATGCGGCCGCCGCTTCCTCCGCCAAAGGTTGATAGGCGTCCGTAGCGAACAGATCAAAGCTGGGCGGCGGCATAAACACGGCCTTGCAGAGCAGTCGGAATTGCAGGGGCGCTTCTGGGTTGACCCTCTCCACCATCAGCTTGATCTCGGCGACGTCCATCGCGCGCCGCAGGTTCCGGTTCAGATAGCGGGGGCAATAACCTACCCTGACCGGCTCCTCGGTTTGCACTCCGAGTGCGTATCGGTCGTGGACGTTATCATCATCAGGCTTTAGCTGCAGGAAATCTCCGGCCTTCAGTTGTTCGATGTGCCGCCGTGCCCTCTCATCCAGGTAGCGCAATCCGTGGCTGAAGAAAAACAGCTCGATCTCGCCCCTTTCGTTTCGGCTCGGGATGCGGGTAGAGGCAGAGTTGATCGGTGGCCCGTTTTCCGCCGGAACGAGCGAGAAGCTGCATCGGATCGGCTTCCTCCGCAGCCACTCCGAGCCATTGGACGTAATCCGGGTATTCCGGGCGCGAGCGGTCCAGCAGCCTGTTGGAGAACAGTGGAAATAAGGATTCGGACACGTAACCCTTGCGCAGGTCGTGCATCCGGCCCAGATAGGTGAAACGGGGTGAGTCCAGCGCGCCACGGGTGTAACCGAACCGGTAAAGGCCGCGCTCGCGCGTTAGGCGGCCCACCGTGTGCCAGGTGCGCGTCTTGTGGATCCTGCCAGGCGATGTAAAGGCATTTCATAGCGTGCTTTCTCCGTGGAGAAGTCGGTTCTGATTTAGTTCAAGCATGGTCAATGCAAATTGCATCGTTGTCTCGCTGATCTCCGTAGGCGGTATGTGACTGAAGATCACGTCGGCGTCGCCGCGGGTGATACCTTGCAACCTGTCTAACCAATACCCTGCTGCTTGCGGTCGCCTTCGAGCCGCCGATTGAAAGGCGTCGATGGTCGAAAGCGGTGTGGTAGCCCTCTTCGTAGCATAGATTGCGGAGCGCGCCCTTTGCACATAATGGCTGATGTGGCGCCCGCGATCACGGGTCGCCAGCCCTTTCCTTGCGAACCTCATCGGTTTCGTTCTGGCCCAAAGCCGCTGCATGGTCGTATGACGGCGCCAGGTGGATACCGTCCCCGTAGTTGATCACACCCCAGTTTTCATGGTGCCGGTCCTGGTTCGCGATCCAGGCGTCGAGCAGCAGGTAGCCGATGAACACGTCAAAGGCGCTGCGGATCGACGTATCCGGCGGCGCCCAATCCAATGGTAATTGGATTTCGGCATGGCTCAACAAGGCATGGATACGTCCCAGGGTATGGTCATTGACCCGGCGGACTTGGTGTGCCGGGTAGTCCGTATGAATCTCCGCAAGCAGTTCGTTACCCATGATGCTCGCACAGGTCGCGACCAATTATCTCGAGCTCCGTGGTGCGCAGAGGCAGACGGCGATCCTGCGCGAGAACATCGCGGTCCAACGGGAGCGCTTGCACCTGCTCGAGGCCTTCTTTCGCGCAGGGCTTGCCACCGAGCTCGACATCGCCCGCCAGCAAACCCTGCTGCGCACAACCGAAGGCACCCTCCCCGTGCTCAATCACCTGACCGCACTGCTTATCCATCGCCTCGGCGTGCTCTTAGGCGAGCCCCCGCACACGCTAGAAGCGCAGCTAGGCAAGGCAACGCCCCTGCCTCCGGCGCTGCCCAAGCTCCCCGGCCTTCTGCCCTCGGATCTCCTCCAGCAGAGGCCGGACTTGCGGCGTGCGCAAGCCGAGGTCACCGCCGCCGCGGCGAGCCTCGGTGCCGCGCGCGCCGATCTCTTTCCCAAGTTTTTCATCTCTCTCTCCGGTGGAATCGGCGCGTTGAGCCTAGCCGGACTTCCGAGTGTGGCAGCGCAAGGGATCTACACGCTCGGCACAGGGATCACGGCGCCGATTTTTAATGCCGGGCGGATCCGCGCCAACATCGCAACTCAATTTACGCGATGTCACCCTGGTGGGTGAGTCGATAGGAGGGGTGCTTGTTCTCACCGTTTCCGCCGAGTTGCCGGATCGGGTCATGCGTGCAGTTGCGCTGAACCCCTATGACTATGGCGAAGACTTTGGGGGCGGTATCCGCAGAAGCAGCAACGGCTGGATCATCGGCTTGTTCAACGTGTTCGGTAGGTACACGATCGAACCCAAGTTTCTGCTCGCGGCTGTTTTCCGGGGCGGATTTTACGATCCTTCGAAGCTGCCTCCGGATTTGCTGGGTGAGTTCTATCGTGCTGGACTGCGTGACGGCTACCGGGGTGCCGAATATTCCACGTTATGTGCGGTTCTTACGCCAACAAAGATGAAGCCCGACAGGTGGTTTTGGATGCGCTAGGGGAAAGCAGCGCCGCGCGCTATGTCTCGCGCGATCGCCCCACGGTTCTCCGGCATCGCCGCATCGCGCCTGGGATCGGGGAAAGCATCTGGCCCGCTCTCAATCAGCACAAAGGTCCAGCCTGGGTTACTTCACTATATCATCCAGCGCGCAGAATATCTTGATATCGTTTTAAATAGCAGAACTAATTCACCATGCCTCGAATCGTGTTCTCATACTCGGCCGATCACAGGGAGGTCGAAGCTCGGAAGAATACTGGTATTGCTTTCCCGCTCCAGAAGAAATTCGAATGATTTGCGCACGAGTTCTTCCACACCGATCCGCTTGCCTGTGAGTTTTTGATAATAAGCCGGGCTGACGGTGACCCTATGTGTGGTGGTCGTGTGGCCTTCCACCGTGACCATAAACGTTGTGTTATCGATCGCCTGAATGGTAATCATGGTCGACTCGTTGCGTCTTGATTTACCATCATCCAAATTTCATGCACGTTCCGAGCCTCGGATTCTGGTGGTGAAAGCGACCCGTGTTCTTAAGCTGTTCTCTTACTCAAACCACTCGTCTCTCCGGTGCGCGTAATTATAGCCTTTGGATACGGCGGACGAGCGTTGGTCCCGTCGATGCCTGGTTTGGATCAGGTTCCCTGACCAATTCCAGCATGATAGAAGTGGACTATCTGCCGGAGCCCTCACGACGGCAATGTTGCGTTCGAAGACTTGATGAGGCTTGCAGCCAAGGCCCCGAGTTCACCGCGTTCCAAAGACTGTACGCGTCGTCCACAGAGGGGTGAGGTGCGTAGTGCCGGAACACGGCTCGCACCTCGGCGACGTCGATGTACGGCCGGGCACGGGGGGCGGTTACGCCTACCAACGGGCCAAGCTTGAGCGGCATGAGCGCGTGGCCATCCGACAACTCGGGTAGGCTCGGGCTCAAAGCCTAGGGTCGCCAAAGCTTAAGCTAGGCACGTAGCTTCGCCAAAATGGCCTTCTTCAGCGCTGCAACGCGAGCCAGATTCGCTCTATCGATCCATCCGGGCGCCCGTTAGGACCTCTATGGAGCGCATTAGCCATTGGGCTCATGGCGCCTTACAATCTCAGCGATTTCGACACCATCTTGTTCGACCGGAAATCGAGGAACGCAAAAACTCCTTGCACATTTATCGGGACACGTGACGGGGGAACCGTCAAATCAAAGCGGTGCACACCACAAAGTTCATCAACCAGATGGTGCTACTGGGTGCCAGCAATCTAACGCGAGGACTAGCAACGGCGATAGAAGCAGCTCAGCTCATTTGCGGTGGGCCGAGCAGGATCCTGGTGGCCGCCGGTCATGGTCGATCATTCGCGGTGTACAGTCGGGTTCTGTTCCGCGGCCTACCGGGGATCACGCAGTGCGGACTGTGGGATGAACTCGCCCGAGGGCCGAGGCTACCTACCTTCGCCCTGCTCACCGATCTCGGGAATGACATCGCCTATGGTGTTTCGGCTGAGGAAATCATCCGATACGTGCGCTGGTGCGTCGAGCGCCTGGCAGAATATCAGGCACGGATTATCCTCACCACGCTGCCGCTGCAGCGCCTCGAGCATCTTTCGCCAAGGGGCTATAGGATCTTTCGGGCGGTGTTTTTCCCAGGACGACGCCTCAGCTTAGAACAAGCGCTTGACGGGGCGCGAACGGTCAATCTTGCGTTACAGCAGCTCTCATTTGAGAGACGCATTATGCTCGTCGATCAGCGGCCCAATTGGTATGGCCTTGACCCTATCCATAT
>JBOHHR010000113.1:0-13659 GCA_050725475.1 Gammaproteobacteria bacterium
GTCATAGACCCACACCCGCTCCCCATCAGCGACGATGGACTGTTGATAGGGGGCGAAATAGTCCCAGCGGAAGAGGCCCGGTCGCTGCAAATACACCTGACCGCGAGAGGCTTCCAGTTGTTGACCCTGCTCGCTCAACAGCGTCTGCTCGAACTTCGCCGTCAACGTCTTGAACTGGCGCAGAAAGCTATCCAGAGAATCCCGGCCTTTGCCCCAAACCCCTGCGGGAGAAGCGCAAACGAGCAGCCACACGATCAGACAATAGGGCTTTTTCAAATCGACCACCCCTTCCCCCTGGCAGGGGGAAGGTTGGGATGGGGGTTGCGAAATGCGTAGCGCCACACCCCCACCCGAACGCTCCCAAGGGGAGGGAATGACTTTAGTATATCCTTCACTATTAGGCACATAGCTCAATCTTTGGGCGGTGGCGGAGCAAGCACTTCGCGCGCCCCGTTCGCCTGCAACTCGCCTATGATGCCGCTACGCTCCATTTCTTCCAACATGCGCGCGGCTCGATTGTAACCAATCTTGAGCCGGCGCTGCACGGCGGAGATCGAAGCGCGCCGCGTTTCCGTAACGATGCGTACCGCCTCGTCGTACAGAGCGTCGGTCCCTTCGCCGATCACATCAATACTCGGGCCGGCGGCCTCCTCCTGTGGCGGACCTTCCAAAATCTCCTCGATATAATCGGGCGGAGCGACAGATTTCAAATAATCCGCCACCTTATGGACTTCTTGATCCGAGACAAACGCCCCATGCACCCGCACCGGCATCGCCGTGCCCGGCGGCAGATAGAGCATATCGCCATGTCCCAGCAAGCTCTCCGCGCCCATCTGATCCAGAATGGTACGCGAATCCACCTTGGATGACACTTGAAACCCTACCCGGCAAGGTATGTTAGCCTTAATCAGCCCGGTGATCACGTCCACAGACGGCCGCTGCGTCGCCAGGATCAGATGGATCCCCGAGGCACGCGCCTTCTGCGCCAGGCGGGCGATCAGCTCTTCCACCTTCTTTCCCACCGTCATCATCATGTCGGCAAGCTCATCGACAACAACCACGATGTAAGGCAATCTTGCCAGCCGCTCGCCCCATTCGTCGCCGAGCTCGGGCTCGCTGACGAGCCTGCGATTAAAGCCGGTGATGTTGCGCACCCCCAAGCCCGCCATCAAACGGTAGCGCCGCTCCATCTCCGCAACGCACCAGCGCAGGGCGTTGGCGGCCTCCTTCATGTCCGTGACCACCGGTGCCAATAGCGAGGGTATGCCTTCGTACACAGACAGCTCCAGCATTTTGGGATCGATCAGAATCAGGCGCACGTCCTCCACCGTGGCCTTGTAAAGCAGGCTCAATATCATGGCGTTGAGCGCCACCGATTTGCCCGAGCCGGTGGTCCCGGCAACCAGGAGATGCGGCATGCGACCGAGATCGGCCACCACGGAAGCGCCGCTGATGTCCTTGCCCAAGGCCATGGTGAGGGGTGATTTCGCGGCTTCATACTCGCGCGACCCCAGGATCTCGCGCAAGCACACCAGCTCGCGCTGTTCATTGGGGATCTCCAAGCCGATGACCGATTTGCCCGGGATCACCTCTACCACACGCACACTGATCGTGGAAAGGGATCGAGCCAGGTCCCGAGACAGGCTGGTGATGCGGCTGGCTTTGACTCCGGGCGCCGGCTGCAGCTCGAAACGTGTGATCACCGGCCCGGGATGCACGGCCACCACCCGAGTCTCGATCCCGAAGTCCATGAGCTTCAGCTCCACTTGGCGCGACATCGCCTGCAGCACCTCCGCGGGGTAGCCCCCCACGCGCGGCGACGCATCGTCCAGCAACCTTAACGGCGGCAGTTCCTCACCGGGAGTCAATGGGAACAACCTCTCTTGCCGCTCCACCTCCGCTCGATCGCTGATGGGCACACGGTCTACGGCCGGCTCTATGCGGGGCTTGGGTCGGTTGGCGACTTTTTGCTTTTCGGTCTCGATTAAAGCTTCGCGCTCTTGCCGCGCCTTGCGCCCCACCGCGTGGAGGACCAACCTGCGCCCTAGCGCCCGCAACCGCGCCATGGCCTCAAGCGTGTAACGGCCCGTGGTGTCCATCAACCCCAGCCAGGACAGTTGCGTAAGGAGTGTGATACCGGTCAGAAGCAGCGCCACCATGATCACGGTCGCCCCAAGGGTGTTGAATACCCCGCTGAGCCCCTCCCCCACCACATTTCCGAGAATTCCTCCGTTTGCTTCCAAGCTATGCAGCCAGGAGAGACCACAGCCGGCGCCGATGCTGAGCACCAATCCAAGGAAACGCGCGCTGAGGTGAAATAGGTCCAGGCGGATCGCCCAGCGGCGGCCGAGCAACAACCAGCCGCTATAGGCGATGATCACCGGAAACGCATAGGCAAGCTGCCCGAAACAGAAAAACAACAGATCCGACAACCACGCGCCGGCCATCCCGGTGGCATTGGCGACCCGCTCTTGCCCCGCGGTGTGCGACCAAGCCGGATCCGCGGTGTCATGGGTTACCAAGGCCAGCAAAAAAAACAAGGCTACCGAGAAGAAGACGATGAGGATCCCTTCTCGCAAGCAGGTCAGAAGCCGGGTCCCGGTATCCAGAGTATGCGCGTTTTTGCGAACCGCTTGAGCCATGACGATAAGTTAAACTAAGCTCTTAGTAGAAATAGATAACAAATTGTTATCATAGAGTAAAAGCAGACATTAAGAAACCCGACGCGGGGATCTTGGAGTCGAGAATCAGGAGTCGTGGCTTGGTGCGGGCCAGCAGGGCATTCTTGAATTTGAACTAAACGTCCAAAAACAGCCAAGGTGCTTCCTGGCGGCGGCGTAACTCATAGGCTTTTATTCCCTTCGCGTGTTCCAGGGTCAGACCAATGTCGTCCAAGCCTTTTAACAGGCGGTTCTTGGCCGCAGGGTCGATGGCGAAACGCAAGGCTTGCCTCTGCGTCGTGGTCACGCTTTGCAAAGGCAAGTCCACGCTCAGCCGGTAACCCGGGTTGTCAGCCACTTCGTTAAACAAATGGTCGACCTCGGCGGCCATGAGTGTGATCGGAAGCAGCCCGTTGTTGATGCAATTGCCGTAGAAGATGTCGGCGAAGTCGGGCGCGATGAGGCAGCAGATCCCGAAATCCGACAAAGCCCACGCCGCATGCTCGCGCGAGGAGCCGCAGCCGAAATTGGCCCGCGTCAGCAGGATCTGCGCGCCTTGGTAACGGGCTTGATTAAGCACAAACGACGGGTTTTTAGGCCGCTGGTCGCAATCCTGTCCGGGCTCCCCGTGATCCAAATAACGCCATTCGTCGAACAGGTTGACGCCGAATCCCGTGCGCTTGATCGACTTCAAGAACTGTTTGGGAATGATGGCGTCGGTGTCCACGTTGGCCCGATCCAAAGGTACCACCAGGCCATCGAGTCGGTTAAAAGCTTGCATAGAGTTCGGTGTCTAATAAATTCGAAAAGGAACCAACCGATCTTAAAACAAAACTCCTGTTCGTAAACGACTTGCACTCACCTTTTTTTGGCATACGGTCCACGCGGCGCGGGTCAGTACTCTGCCTCCTCCAACTCGCGTAAGGGCATGTCAAGAGCGTTCGTCGGCGGCAAGGCCGGTAAGACCATCGCGGCCGCTCAGCGCCACGACACGCACGAAGCGTATCTTGATCGCTTTGATGCGGTTGGAAAATCATCGTCACCTCGCGGCAGGGTGAGCACACACTGGAGATGATCAGGCAAAACCACCCAAGCATCCATGTGAAAAGGGCGTTCAGCCCGAGTACACCTGATGGCTTGGAGCAGGGCTTCGATATGCCGCACCACCAGATCGGTGCGATGCTCCAACACATTGATGGTGAAAAAATACGTCCCGCCCGGTACCCGAGGCAAACTCGAACCGACGCACGGACAAGGATCTTGCCGTGCTGGGTTTCTCACGGCATGCCCGCAGAGTCTCTATGTTCTGATACACTTTTCTATTAACACACACCCTTGGAGGGGATGCCAGTCATGAAGCAACTGTTTCGTACCAAGCGCACCACGCCGGAGGATTTTGCCGCTAGCGGTCTCGAGCGTTGCCTAGGCGCCTTCGATCTGACTCTTCTTGGGATCGGCGCCATCATCGGTACCGGGATCTTCGTGCTCACCGGAATCGCCGCCGCGCACCAGGCGGGACCCGCAGTGGTTCTGTCGTTTGTCGTCTCCGGGACCGCCTGCGCCTTTGCCGCACTGGCTTACGCGGAGCTGGCGGCGAGCGTCGGTGGTTGCGGCAGCGCCTACGGGTACAGTTATGCGGCTTTTGGTGAGCTGTTCGCCTGGATCATCGGCTGGACCCTGTTGCTCGAGTATGGGATCGCGGTGGCGGCGGTCGCCAACGGCTGGTCCGGCTATCTTCAGAACGGTCTCATAGCCATCGGTCTCGGTTTGCCCGAGCATCTCATCAACGCACCGAGCAAAGGCGGCGTGATCAATCTGCCAGCCTTGGGGATCGTGCTGAGCTTGATGGCGCTGCTCATCATCGGGGTGAAGCAAAGTGCGCGCTTTAATGCAGCCATGGTGTTCGTAAAGCTCTCGACCATAGCGGTCTTCGTCGCCGTTGCGGTCTTCAACGTCGATGCGGCGAATTGGTCGCCTTTTATGCCTTTCGGCTGGTTCGACCAGGGTCCCGAGGGCAAGCCCATCGGCGTGCTCGCCGGGGCTGCTATCGTCTTCTTCGCGTACGTCGGCTTCGATGCGGTTTCCACCGCTGCCGAGGAGGCCAAGAATCCGCAGCGCGATCTTCCCATAGGGATCATCGGCTCGCTCATATTTTGCACGGTCATCTATATCCTGGTCTCGGGGCTACTGACGGGGATTCGGCCCTATACTGAGCTCGGCGTGCCCTCGCCGGTGGCGGACGCCTTGCAAAAGCTTGGCTTTAACTGGGCCTCGGGTTTGGTGGCAGCCGGGGTGATCACGGGGCTCACCACGGTGATGCTAGTGCTCTATTACGGACTTACCCGCATCATCTTCGCAATGGCGCGGGACGGCTTGCTTCCCACCACATTCTCCGAGGTTAACGCGAAGACGCACACGCCGATCCGAGTGATCGTGCTCTGCGGGGTGGTCATGGCGCTGCTCGCCGGGTTCGTGCCGCTCGGAGAGCTGGCGGAACTGGTCAACATCGGAACGCTCGCGGCCTTCGTGATGGTTTGCTTCGGCGTGATAATCCTGCGCCGTTACCAGCCGGACATGCACCGCCCATTTAAAACACCGTTGAGCCCCCTCATTCCCCTCCTCGGTATGTTGTCTTGCGCCGGACTAACGGCGTTTCTCCCGGCCGTAACCTGGGTGCGCTTTTTTGTGTGGCTCCTGATCGGTCTCGTGATCTATTTCACCTATTCGATGCGCCACAGCAAATTAGCTGTCGCTCAGCGCATTTGACGTTGCTTACTGATTCCTCCTGGGGTGAGCGGAGGAAGGATAGGTTTCTCTTTGGCTCTCAGTTGTAGAAGAAACCGTACCTCAATCAACCTTCCTTCTGTGCCACAACCAATAGACCGGCCAGCCCGTCAGGACTAAGGCAAGTCCGAACCCGGCATTCAGCCGGGTTTTGTCGGCGAACAGCAAGACCAGGCAGATGGAACCGGCTAAGGCTATGTACAGCGCGGGCAGTACGGGGAAACCCAAAGCCCGGTAGGGCCTTTGGATCTCAGGCCACTTGCGCCTCAGAACGAAGATCCCCGCCACTGTGAGAATATAAAACAGCAGCACGGCGAACACGATATAGTCGAGCAGATTGCTGTAGAGGTTGCTGTAGCTCTGGGTTTCGGGGTTATAGGCCCGGGGCAGGGTCAACAGCACGCTCCAGACACCCTGCAACAGCAGGGCCGTGCCGGGCACGCGATGTTTGTTCAAGTTCCCGATCTTGGCGAAGAAGAGTCCATCACGCGCCATGGAGAAATATACCCGGGCCCCGGCGAGGATGAGCCCGTTGTTGCAACCGAAGCAGGAGATCATGATGGCGATGGCCATAAGGGTCTCGGCGTGTTCGCCGAGCAGTACCTGAGCCACCGCCACACCCACCCGGTCTTCCGGCGCTTCTTGAATGGCGTTCATGGGAAGAGCCGCTAGATACACCAAATTCGACAGCACATAGAGCAGGATCACAAGCCCTGTACCCAGCGCCATACTCAAGGGAATGTTGCGCTGCGGATCCTTAACTTCGGCCCCAATAAAGGTGATATTGTTCCAGGCATCGGCGGAGAACAAGGCACCGACCATGGCGGTCGCCAGCACGGGGATCAAGGCTAGGAAGGGAATCGTTTGGCCGTCAGCGAAGGGTGTCCAGAAATCGGGAGCGTGGATCGCTGCCTTTGGATTGTGGAATGCAAAGAGACCCAGCCCGATCAAAGCTAAGAGCGCACCCACCTTGGTCACGGTAAAGATGTCCTGAATGATCTTGCCGGTGCGAAGTCCGCTCAGGTTTGTGAGCGTGAGAAGCACGATGGAGAGGATGGCCACCAGCTGCTGGCTGGAGAGCGACAAGGAGAGATGGCCGATACTGGGAACGGTAATGTAACCGTAATCGAGGAGCAGCGTGTTGGGTGAGATCGAGGGCCACAGGACCCCCATAAAGCGGGCAAAGGCGATCGCTACCGCAGCGATGGTACCGGTCTGGATCACCACGAACAAGGTCCATCCATAAAGGAACGCCCACATGGGGCCCAAGGCTTCCCGCAAGTAGACATATTGGCCTCCGGCGCGGGGCATCATGCCGGCCAACTCGCCATAGCTCAAGGCGGCGATGAGGGTAAGCGCGCCTGCGATCACCCATACCATGAGCAGCCAGCCCGGGGATCCCACCTGGCGTGCGATGTCCGCAGACACGATAAAGATCCCCGACCCGATCATAGACCCCGCTACCAGCATCGTAGCATCGAGCAGCCCCAGCCCCCGGATAAACTCATGGTCCGGAGCTCGACCTTGAGCCTTTTCTAGACGAAGGTTTGCTGCAGGCTCTGACATGTGTGAACCACAGGGTTTAACTGGCAGAATCGTTACCGAAGGCCCCTCCAAAGAGCTAGCCGTCGATCCCAGAATCAAAGAAGCTTATCTCGGCGAATAGATCACGAACCTTTTGAGTTTCCCTAGGGCGATTTGCAACCGGCGAAGCTACAGTTTAGGAGCCTACGATCTCCCTGAGACCTTCGATCACCTGCGCCAACTCTGAGGTTGACGCCCTATCGATCCGCTTTCCGATTCGCTCTGTTGCGAGCGTGCGAATTTGACTAATCTTTACCCACGACCGTTTTAGCAGACGCTTTGAGGCGAGTTCCAGCGTCAGCGGAAAACCGGCGCTCTGGGGCTGACTCGTTATCGCCATCGCGATCACCGTTCCCGAGCGCTGGTTGAATACATCCTCGCTGATGATTAGTACGGGCCTACCGCTCGATCGCCCTTGTCCGGGCCTAACATCCAAGTCCGCCCAACGGATCTCGCCCCTCACTATTCGGGCCATGCACTGTGATCCAACGACAGACCTTTTTCGGCTATGGTCTTCTCAAAGGCAGGATCCAGTTTCGCGCATTCTTTACCTAAGCGATCCGCTTCTAAGCGCTCGAGCTTTTCCCGAATCGCTTGTTCAATGGCTTGACTCCGGTTAGGAAAAGCCGCCTGCGCGACCAAGCGGTCAATCCGCTCCAGGAGCGGGTGCTCGACGGTAATCGCTACTTTGCGCTTGTTCATCGCTTAATCCGAAAGGTATGATATTATATGATCCTTTAGTATTCAATAGTCATAGTGCTGCAGGTGCCCCGCCATTCCGGCCGGGGATTGCGGCCCTCGCCAGCCGGGGATATAAAGAGGATTATTAGCAATGCCCCCTCGCCGTCGGCTCTCGCCGGGTTCGCTGTTCCCGTAAGCCGGGGGGCGATCACCCTGCTGGATAAGGCGGGATTGGGCGCCCACCTTCAGCTGGAAGCCGCGGCGGTCTACGTCGACACCCACAACACCAACTTCGGCAGCGGCCGGGTGGATCGTCTGTTCGGCGAAGGAACCTATTGGCTCACCCCGCGCAAAGCCTTTGAACGCGCCGCGCTCCTAAAGACCCATAGCCGCTCATTACGCGCCGATCTCTTCTACCTCACCTCGAACGCCGATCAAGACTTGACCGAGCTGGTGGGCTTCAATCTGGGATACCTGCACGCCGAACGCGGGACCATGGGCCTGATGTACCTCAAGGTCCTAGACGCGTATAAATTTTGGCGCTCGTGACGGCATGGATCTGGTCAACCTGCGCTGGCATGACCTAAAGCTGCTGGCGGGCCTTACCCTATCGGCGGAGTATGTGGCGGAGACCGGGGAAGGGGATGATGGCGCGATCGACGCCGCGGCCTGGTATCTACAGGCGAGCTATCAGGCTCCCCAGGTCTGGTACGCCCGTAAGCTGGAGAAACCGTTGAGCGATATCTCTGCCCGCTCTATCTCTTTGCTTGAGCGCTACCATTGGCCGGGCAACGTGCGTGAGCGGCAGAACATGATCGAGCGCGTTGCGGTGCTGGCCAAGGTGCCGCTGATCGAGGTGGATGGCGTGCTTGGCCGAGATCACGGACGAACCCACGACGTGCTCATCCCGCACCCTCAAGGAAGGTCAACGGGCACATATTCAGAAGATCCTCCAAGAGCGAGATTGGGTGATCGAGGGAGAGGGCGGCGGCGCCAACGCCCTCGGTCTCCTGCGGGGTGTCAATCACCCGCGTCCTGGGTCCAGGATGGGGGACTTTTCGGGCCGATCATTGGCCCGAGGCGCCAAGTTTCGGCACCATTTGGCGTCTCGCGCGAGTGACGGCGAAGGGGGATGGTCAGCTCAGATGCTGAATCGGATCGTGTCGGTATCGGTTGGGGATCAGGTCGTTTGAAATCGATCGAATGGCCGCGTTTGATTAGGAATGCCACAATGATCCGATGGATGATCTGCAACACAGGCGCGAGCGCATCCGTATCTCCAGGTTCTTCCGGGTTCGAGACCCTCAAACTTCGGCTACATAGCTTTCGCGATACAGATTCATTCACGAAACGTGCATAAATCACAACGGTCCTGTGAAAAAAATCACTGCCAGACAAGATCGAGCAAAGGTAAGGTACCCGGAGTGGTTTTCGCTGAGACAATGGATTAATAGGAACGACACCATCTGTTCGTGTGTGGATAAGGGCAGGCATTTACTTGTTTTCAAAGGGGGTACGATATCAATATCACTATATAAGGTGGTAGAGGGTCGATAATGGCCAGCCCGGGCTGTATCTGATTTCGCTACGAGTCAAGCGCATGCATGGGATCGGTCTCGACGAAACTCAGCCCGACTACCGGATTTACAAGACAACATTCACAGACTCGCGGCCCGCGGCGCCCGCTTCGCCTATTGACAGGTGCTCATTAGTATTAGACCTTTCCGTATCCGAACGCTTTACGATACTTGCAAGCCAAGCTAGGACAACGGCCACAGTTTCGACAACGGATTAATGTATCGCTTGAATCATGACTCGAATGGAATAACTAATTATCAATTTTAGAGATGTTGATCTCTGGCAAATACGCAGTGCAGGGCCAGTTAGGCCAGGGTAGCATGGGGGTGGTATACAAAGTCGAGCACATCGCTCTCGGCACCACCTCGGCACTCAAGGTGCTGCAGACGCATTTGCAGGGGAACCCCGAGGTCGTGAAGCGCTTTTACCGCGAGGCGCGGGTCATGGCCCGGCTCAACCATTCCAACATCGCACGGGTGGTAGATGTCCATCGCGATGATGCGCTCCAGTTCCACTACTTCGTCATGGAATACGTCGAGGGGAAGACCCTGCGGCAGTATCTGCAGGGTCACGGACCCGTACCTCTTGCAGCAGTTCTTGATATCACGCGCCAAGTCGCGCGCGCCTTGGACTACGCCCACAGTTATAACCCGCCCGTGATTCATCGTGACATCAAACCGACCAATATCATAATCGAAAACGGTTCGCAGCGTGTGGTGGTTACCGATTTCGGCATCGCCAAAGAGATCGCCGAGGAAGTGGATCAGACCGAGATCACCAGGGCCGGGACCCTGTTGGGAACGCTCAAGTATTGCCCCCCGGAACAGATGCGCAATGAGCCACTGGACGGCAGCGCCGATATTTATGCCTTGGGGATGGTCCTGTACGAGGCCTATACCGGAGGACATCTTTTTGACGGCCTGAATGAGCATGAAATCGTCGCTAAGGTGCTGAATCCTGGGGAATACGAGTTGTCATTCAAGGAACCGACACCCGCGGAGTTTGCCATGCTCGTGCGCCGGACTATCGCGAAGACACCGGCCCAGCGCTACCGACGGATGGCCGATCTGCTAAGCGATCTTGAGGCTTGCCGGTCAACTCTGGATGAAACCACATCGGGTATCGGCCCGGTTGGGACTACCATGGGTTTGTCGCCTAAGGGGCTGAACACCGATGTTACCTTGCATGAAACGCAGTTCCACGAGTTAGCGGAAGAGCGAGAGCGGCGCCTCGCTGTGCAGCTACAGGCCAAGGCCCGAGAGAGCCGAGAGAAGGCGGTCCGTGAAGGCGCGGGACAGCTGGCACCGAATCCGTTTAAAGAAGGATGTGAGCGCGAACAGGCTGGACTGGAGCATGTGAGCAAAGACCAGTTTTCCCTCGCACAGGAAGCCTATCAGGAGGCTGCCCAACTCTTTGGACGGGCCTGTGAGCAGGCGATCGCCGAAGCCTTAATCCAGCGTGCGGAGCAAGCCCGGCAAGAGATGCTATCGGCACGGGCTCAGGCCGACCGTTACCGGGCCAAGGACCGAGCTCGGACCGTCTACGAACGCGGATTGAAGCTGCAGGGCCAAGGAGAAGATCTGTGGGAACACCAATCCTACACTGAGGTTTGGCAAATCTATAGTGAAGCGCGAAGTCTATTCGAGGAGGCGCAGCAACTCGCTTACCGCGGCTCGCGCGAGGAAGCGAAAGCGGCGCAAATTGAGCTTAAGGCCGCACGCGAGCGAGCTATCGAGGGGGCGGCTGAGGAACTTGCGCCGCAAGCGTTCTGGGACGCGGTAGGGAACGAGGGAGCGGCCGACACGGCGCTTGCCCAGGAGGACTTCACCCAAGCGGTTGAGCTCTACCGAACGGCGAATCGCCAATTCGAGCTCGCCAGACAACACGCTAGCAGTGAACCCCAACATCGACAAGCAATGCAGCAGCAGGCCAAGGAGGTGCAGCAGAGAACGCATGCGGGAGCGCCAGGGCCGCCCGAACATCGACAAACGGAAGGCAATCTCCGCCTTGAGAAACAAGCCTTCGAAGATGCGGCAGAGGCTTACGAAAGCGACGGTCATGAACAAGCTGGGCAGGAAGGGGCCGAGGCTGCTAAACTCGTTGCCCAGCAGCGAGAGGCCCAGGAAAGAGGAGTTACAGCCGCCGATCGTTTCGCTGAGGCCATGGCGGCTGCCGCTGAACAAAAGCAACACGGCGAGGCCCAGACGGATTTTGAAAGGAGTATGGGACTGCTGCGGCAGATTGAGTTAAACGCACGCGCCGATCGGCAACGAGAGCAGGCGAAGCGGGCGAAAGCTCGCGCTCAGACCCTACAGGAAAAAGCCTCGCGCACTAAGGGGGGACGGCGGTCCCAAGGAAACGTCCAAGGGATGGTGTCGCACGCGGATCGCCTGTTTCAACAAGAGCGCTATCCCGAAGCGCTGGCGAAGTTTGACGAAGCGGCTAGCCTACTACTACTAGGCGTACAACCCAATGCCTTGAGCGTAGTGGGCGCACTCCGACTGGCACGGATCGCTCGTTGGGTCACGCGTTACTCCGGGCCCCTGCTCGTTCTGCTTGTCCTGGTCGCGGTAGTCTATTTGATGCGATTTCCCACTCGCCCGTCGGTCAGCGATTTAACGCCACCCTCAATAAGTGCCTGGACCCCCGAGCAGGAGGGGGAAGTGGTGGTTGTGCCCGGTCAGACCCAAATATTTACCGTTCAGGCAAAGGGGAGTCCCCAGGCACGTCCACTGCGGTATGCCTGGTTTCTTAACGAGGAAAAGCAGGCAGAGGGTCCGCAATGGACCTATCGGCCGGAGATGTGGGAGATCGGGGAACAGCCTAGAGAGGTAAGACTGGTGGTAAGCGACCGGAACAGCCGAACGGTCGAGAAGCGCTGGCAGATCCGTGTGGCAAGCGCGAGCCATAGGCCGAGGATCGATGAAGCCTCGCCATTCGCCGATTCGCTGGAGATCATAACCGGCGGGTCACAAAAATTCTACGTACGGGCGTCGAATCCGGATCCGAGTGATCCTCTCGCTTTCCTCTGGTTTTTGGATGGCGGTCGAGTAGCCGAGGGTGAGGGGTGGGAGTTTCAAGCGCCCGCAACCGAAGGGTCGCACCGCGTGACCGTGGAGGTGAGGGACCAGACAGGGTCGGTCGACCAGCGGTCTTGGCAAGTGCGCGTGAAGGCTGCTCCACCCTCCTCGGGAGGGCTGACGATTTCGCAAGTAAGCCCGGTGGTCGAATCCGAGCAGGAGTTCATCATCGGTGTCGGGCAGAGACAGATTTTTACCATCAAGGGCGAGAGTCTTGAGCAGAGCACGCTCTCCTATTCCTGGTTTCTCGACAGCAAAAAGCGGGGGGAGGGAATGCAATTCGTCTATCGACCGCGCCCCATCGAAGCCCGATTGGGGATTAGAGAGCTCAAAGCGGTGATTACCGATGATCGGGGTCAGTCGCTTGAAAAAGTCTGGCGGGTGCGCATCCAAGAGGCTGGCCGTGGCCCCGAGATCATTGCGGCTTCGCCCCTTAACACGGAATTGATCACCCTCGCTGCCGGCGCCCTGCAGGGCTTTTCGGCAGAGGCCTCTGACCCGGGAAACGGCCATCAACTGACCTATGTGTGGTCGCTCGACGGGCGTGAAATGGCGCGGGGAACGAGCTGGAGCTGGAAACCGGGGGGACCGCATGAGGCGGGCGTGCATACCGTGGCAGTGACGGTTTTTGATAGCGCGGGCTTGAACACGCAGCACATATGGAAAGTTAACGTGCCGGTTCCCTCAGAGGTCCAGGTAGCAGATGATGGTGCCCGCAGTCAGTTAGAGTCCACTGTCCCGAGTGAGCCGCCCGGTATCCAGCAAAGCGATTCCTCGGTCAGAATCCAAAGGGCAATTTCTTCACTGGCGACAGCAAGACCGGGAGATACGGTCGAATTCGTAACCGAATACTCGCTGACGCTCCCGGCCGAGACCCGGGACGAGTTCGTGAAGGTAACGTGGGCGCTTGAACGAAAAGGAAAGAAGCTAGGCGAGGAAGGCATCCATACGAGAATGGCAAAGGCCGGAGCACATGCGGTTTCCAATCAGTTGACTCTCCCAAAATATATGAGACCGGGTCGCTACGCCGTCGAACATAAAGTGCAGGCGGGTGACAGTTACGACATAGCCCGGTCGTACTTTTCCGTGGCAAACTGAATCATTACGCCGATCCGGTGCTTGGCCCATCTAGGAGCCTGTCGGACTTAGGGAGTCGTAGCGAGGCGCGTGGGAAATCGAGGACAGATTTGCGATCATTTGAGGCGAATGGACGGGAAATCGGGCGACGAGTACGTGGACTTTCGGAACCGCGTGATCTCGTTGACCGGCATTTCTTCACCGTGAGCGTCGCA
>JBOHHR010000114.1:0-2980 GCA_050725475.1 Gammaproteobacteria bacterium
AATTCGTGGCCGGGCCGGTTACCTGGCGTCTCGCAGCATGAAATCATACGTTGCCGAATTTATGAACCAGACTACTAAGCTAGCGCTCCCCCAGCGTCATGTCCACCGGCGGTTTTTCGGATCTGAGCCAAAGCCGCACATACACCTCCCCACGCGTTGCGAGCATGCTTAGGTAGTAGGGCGCGAGATCCTGGCGAGATGCTTGCGGCGCATATTTGCCGTGCTTGTGCGCGTAGGTCATGGCACGTCCATTGCCTTTTATCGTTTCGACGATCTGTGGGGAGTCGTAGCGGTCTGTGGGGAGTCGTAGTTGAGCTTGCTCGCCTTGGCCTCGGGCCCGTTGCATTAGTTAGCTGACGCAAAATGTACGGCAACGAATCCAAGGAACCTAGCGAGGCGAGTGGGAAATCGAGGACAAATAGTAGGTTCTTCCTAAGTCCGACAGGCTGCTAGCGTAAAGAGACCTTCCGCGCTGCCGCTGCGAGCCGTGTACTTGAACCCAGGTTCAAGAGGGTGCCTCGCGTGGTGAATCAGGCTTTCCGTCGCGCGGATCTGCACACCATCACCGCAACGCTCAGCTCCAGCATCGTACACTATAGGCTCAAAAAATATCTGGCCCACTGGCGAACAGCGCAGAAGAAATTGACTAGCTTCGACGTTTACCTCGCGGTAATTTCGTCCGCAACAAAAACACCACGTTCGCTGCCTCTATTGAAACAACCATGGTATAGGCGCCTACTATTTGCCAGCGGAGGCTTGTTTGTCAAGTATAGCCGTTATCTTGTCCTGCATCCGTTTTATGCCCGCATCCACCCCTTGAGCCTGTCGTTTGTATTCGAGGTACTCATGGGCTATATTGAGGGCGGCCATCACGGCCACCCGTTCGCTGCCCGCCACTCTGCCCGTCTCCCGAACTTCTCTAAGGCGTTTTTTCAAGTAATCTACCGCACCCAGGAACGATTCGCGCTCTTTGTCCTTGCAGGCAACGACGTATTCTTTATCCAAAATGGTTACGCTTACGGGTTTAGGATCGTCGTTCATCAGCGTGTCTCCATGGACTTCAAGCGCGCGATTATTGCTTCAACACGGGCACGGGCCGCTTCCGTTTTTTCCACCAACCCGGCGCGCTCGGCAGCCAAGGACGCCTGCTGAGCCCTCAAAACCTCGTTTTCGCTTGCGAGCGTTTCGACTGCATGGATGAGCTGGTCTAATCGTTGTTCCAAGACTACCCAATCAGCGCAATCTACGCGTTGCTCTTCGCTCATGTTGGCGAAATCCTTGTTTTAAGCTCTGTTGAAGCAAAATGATCGGCCGCCATGGTTCCCAGGCATTCGATACGGACCGAAAATCAAAGGCCACCCTGGATGCGGCGTTATTTTAGCGCTCCCCGCCGTATAAAACTCAATATAGAGCGGGCTGTGGAGTCGGTCAACAACACGGCGTTTCGCGATCTGTATCGGCTGAATTAAAATCAACTGCGGTAGATGATTTTTTGAGGCAAACCGTGTCTGAGTACTATGAGTTGCAGCGGGCGCTTTTGCTTGCTCGATCGTTGAGCGGTGTTGCGGAGGGCCACGGCATTCTTTGCGGTTTATTATGCCGTGGAGCTACGCTCGGCATGCAATCCTGGCTTGACCATGTCTTAGGCAACGAGGGCACGGGTTGCGATACCCCTCAAGAATCCCTTGACCTGCTGGCGCAGATCGCCGAGGAGACGGTGCGGGCTATGGACGATCCTGATGCGCCGTTTTCGCCCTTGTTACCCGACGATAACGAACCGATTTGTGAGCGTACGGCGGCTTTGGTCGAATGGTGCGAAGGATTCTTGTTTGGATTCGGCATGAGCGGAAGCGCCCATTTGTCCGGGTTTTCGCAAGAAGGCCTGGAGTTTGTTTCCGATCTCAAAGAGATCACCCGGATGGACGTTTCGTCCCCGGGAGAAGACGAAGAAAGCGAGGGGGCGTTAAACGAGTTGGTGGAATACATAAAGATCGGGACGTTGGTATTGCGCGAGGAAGTCTGTGCGCCGCACCGAGGGACAAGGAGGCTGCACTGATGGAACGTACAGAATTTTCCCGTCGCCGCAAGCAACTGATGGATATCATGAGCCCCGGAAGCATCGCTATCTTAGCGGCTGCCCCAGTCAAGTTCCGCAACCGCGACGTGGCTTTCCCGTATCGACCCGACAGCGATTTTTTTTACCTAACCGGCTTCCCTGAGCCGGCGGCGGTGGCTGTGCTCATCCCCGAACGAGCACAAGGGGAGTTTATCGTTTTTTGTCGCGAGAAAAGCCTGGAGCGCGAAACCTGGGAAGGCCCTTTTGCCGGGTTAGATGGCGTGTGCGAGCACTACGGCGCGGACGACGCTTTTCCGATCAGCGACATAGACGAAATCCTCCCCGGCCTGATGGAGGACAAGGAGCGCATCTATTACAGCATGGGCGAAGACACCGATTTCGACCAGCGGGTCATGAAATGGCTTAGTGAAGTACGTTCCCAGGTAAGGCGAGGCGTGACGGCGCCGGGGGAGTTCGTCGTGTTGAGCCATATCGTCCACGAGATGCGCCTTTGCAAGAGCCGTCAGGAGCTTAAGGTGATGCACCGTGCCGCGCAAATCGGGGTGGCCGGCCACCGGCGGGCGATGCAGGTCTGTCGCCCCGGATTGAAGGAATTTGAGCTAGAAGCGGAATTACTCCATGAGTTCATGCGCAACGGAGCGCGCGCACCGGCTTACCCCAGCATCGTGGCCGGTGGCAGAAACGGCTGCGTTTTGCACTATACGGCCAATACGGATGTGCTGCAGGAAGGGGACTTGGTCCTGCTGGACGCGGGCGCGGAATACGATGGTTACGCCAGCGATATCACCCGCACTTTTCCTGTGAACGGCCGCTACAGCGCGGCCCAGAAGGAGGTCTATGAATGGGTATTGGAGGCGCAAAGCGCCGCTATCGAGAAAGCAAAACCCGGTAATCACTGGTATG
>JBOHHR010000115.1:0-3827 GCA_050725475.1 Gammaproteobacteria bacterium
CTGCTGGGAGCGAGGGGCGTAGACGTATTGGCCTGGGAGAGCTTTGGCTACGGCTGGGCAAGCGATGTGCTCCATGAGTTGCGGCTCGAAGACGTGCGCGTATTCGAGGCTCCCTATGGCAAGCTCCCTGAGCTTACCCGGGTGGACACGGACCGCGATGTGGTGTTGGTTTGGAACGGAACCACCTCCGGGGTACGGGTCCCCGATGCGAGCTGGATCAAAGATGAGCGTCAAGGACTGGTGCTGTGCGACGCCACTTCGGCGGTTTTTGCCATGGACATACCGTGGAGCAAATTGGACGCGGTCACCTTCTCTTGGCAAAAGGCTTTAGGCGGGGAGGGACAACATGGCATGTTGGTGTTAAGCAGCCGCGCCACAAAGCGGCTCGAAACCTATCGTCCGCCCTGGCCGATGCCGAAAGTGTTTCGTCTCACCAAGCGAGGGTCGCTCGAAGAAGCCCTATTTCGCGGCAGCACCATCAATACCCCTTCCATGCTGTGCGTGGAGGATTACTTGGATGCGCTGCAATGGGCCGAGCGGGTAGGCGGATTGCCGGGGTTAATTGACCGTACCCACACCAATTTGGCCGTTCTTGAGCGGTGGGTCGCAAAGACGCCGTGGTTGGCGTTTCTGGCCGAGGACCCTGCCGCGCGATCGCCGACTTCGGTCTGTCTCAGGGTCATCGATTTTTGGTTCGAAAACCTCAAGCCTGAAGCGCAACGCGCCTTTATCACAGAAATGTGTAGTTTTCTGGAGCAAGAGAATGTGGCGTATGACATCCGGAGCTATCGCGAGGCGCCCCCGGGACTTAGGGTTTGGTGTGGCTGCACCGTGGAAGCGGAGGATCTCAAGGCGCTGACAGGCTGGCTTGACTATGCTTTTCAGCGCGCGAAATCAGCGAAGGTGGGTAAAACATGAAGATATTGGTGGCCGATGCCATCGCCGAGGAAGGGCTTGCGTTACTCAGAGAAAGCGGATTTACCACCGTCGTTGAGACGGGACTGTCCGAAACGGCGCTGTGCCAGCGCATAAGCGACTGCGAGGCCGTCATCGTGCGCAGCGCCACGTTCATCACCGAGACCGTAATCGAGGCAGGGCGGGCTTTACGGGTGATTGGACGCGCCGGCGTGGGGGTGGACAACATCGATGTGGGGGCCGCTACAGAGCGGGGGATCGTGGTGCTCAACACGCCCGACGCCAATGCCACGACCACCGCCGAGTTGACCTTAGCACACCTTCTGTCCCTGAGCCGGCACCTGCCGGCCGCGGATCGCTCGATGCGTGGCGGCCGCTGGGAGCGTTCTCGTTTTCTCGGCACAGAGATCGCAGGCAAGGTCTTAGGCATCATAGGCTATGGCACCATCGGCCGCATCGTAGCCGCCCGTTGCTTGGGACTGACCATGCGCGTGCTTGCCTATGATCCGTTCGTAACCGAAAACACCCTGATCGCAGATGGGGTAGCGCCGGCGAGCTTGGATAAAATACTCGCGGAGGCGGACTTTCTGACCCTGCACTGCCCGCTCACCGACAAGACCCGCGGTCTCATAAACGCCGAGCGCATCGCCCGCATGAAACCGGGCGCTCGACTGATAAACTGCGCGCGTGGAGAGCTGCTCGATGAGCAAGCACTGCTAATCGCCCTGGAAAGCGGACATCTTGCAGGCGCTGCTCTGGATGTATTCGCACAAGAACCTCCCACCGGTTCTGCACTGCTTCGCTCAGACAAGCTCGTATTCACGCCACACCTCGGGGCCTCCACCCAAGAAGCTCAAGTGGCGGTCGGGGTGGCGGTCGCGCGGCGAGTTGCGAACTACCTCAGCCGCGGAGAGGCGATCAACGCGGTCAACCTGCCTCACGTGCCGACGGAAGAGATGCAACGCATCCGACCCTATCAAGATCTGGCACGGCGCTTAGGAAGACTGCTCGCAATATTGGCCCCCGGCCCGCTCGATGCCGCAGAGGTTGCACTCTCCGGCCGCGCCGGAGAATTTGATCCCCATCCGATTGCCGTCGAAGTCTTGGTTGGTTTGCTCCAAGATCAGATGTCGGTGCCGGTGAACAGGGTTAATGCCCGCTATCTGGCCAAGCGTCAGGGGATCGCCCTGGTGGAGTCCCGCTCCGAAGCGACCCACGACTACCTTGCCCTGGTCAGCGTTATCGGCCATCATGCCCAAGGGACCACGACCTTGGTCGGCACCTTGCTCAGCGACTCCCATCCGCGGTTGGTGCGCATCGACGACTATGAAGTGGAAACCGTGCCCGAGGGCACACTGCTGATCACGGAGCACGAGGATCGGCCGGGCGTCGTGGGCGCGCTGGGAACCTTGTTAGGGCGCGAACAGATCAACATCTCCCGTATGCAGGTGGGCGTGGCTGCGAGCCGACAGAAAGCCATTGCCGTGATTGGGATCTCGGCACCCCTGAGTGAGCCGCTGCTGCGCCAAGTCGAGTCCATAGCCGCCATAGACAAGGTCTATCAGCTCACTCTGTAATGGGTGGGCCGCCTTTCAGCACGGTCTTTTTCGACTGCGACAGCACCCTGTGCGCCCTGGAAGGAATCGATGCCTTAGCCGAGCGGGCCGGGGTCGCCGAGCAGCTTGCCCCACTGACGAGGGCGGCCATGGAGGGTGTCATTCCCTTGGAGCGGATTTATCGCCATAGGCTAGACGTGATCCGCCCCGACAGCGAGTCTATGGCGTGGTTGGGACAGTATTACTTAAAGACGCTGGTCGATGGGGCGCGGGAGGTCGTCCGTGCCTTGCACGCACTGAAAAAGCACGTATACCTCGTGAGCGGCGGGATCCGACAGGCCGTGCTGCACGTCGCAGCGGAATTGGAGATCCCCCGAGAGCGGGTGTACGCTGTGGATTTATTCTTCGATGAGCGGGGCGCTTTTTGCGGTTATGATGAACGCTCGGCCTTGGTACGCGCTGACGGTAAAGCCACCGTCTGCCGCCAGCTCTTGGCCGATGGAGAGGCGGCGGCCCTGGTAGGAGACGGCATGGTAGACATCGCGGCCCAATCGGCCGGCGTGTTCATCATCGGCTTTGGCGGAGTGGTGCGCCGACCACGGGTGGCGGAACAGGCGGCGATCTATATCGATGGGCCCTCGCTGCGCCCGGTGCTGCCGTTTCTCTTGACGCGTGAAGAGCAGGATCGAGCTAAGCGGCAACACGCCGGAAATTTGGAGGAAAGCTGATGAAAACAGTAAGACAACTACTCGATGAAAAAGGCCACGAGGTCGTTTCCATCGCGGCTGGCGATTCCGTATTCGATGGTATCAAATTGATGGCGGAGAAAGGCATCGGAGCGCTCGTGGTCATGGATGGCCCTAAGCTCGTGGGTGTCGTTTCGGAGCGCGATTATGCGCGCAAGGTTATCCTGCAGGGCCGCTCATCGCATACGACGCCGGTCAGGGAAATCATGAGCGCCCCGGTTGTCTGTGCTCGGCCGGAACATACGGTGGAGGAATGCATGGCGCTGGTCACCGAAAAGCGGATCCGTCACTTGCCGGTGCTACAGGGGTCAGAACTGGTAGGGATGATCTCGATCGGGGATTTGGTCAAATCCATCATTGCCGAGCAGCAATTCGTGATCGAGCAGCTCGAAAGCTACATAGCAGGATGAGTTACTCTGCCGCAAACCGCCGATCCGCCAGGGTGTTGCGGGACCAAGTGGAGATCGCGCGTAGACTCTCCACAAAGCTGATGACGGTAGCATTTTTATCCCGACATTGTGCTACCATGATCAGCGTACGCGCGATGGTTTTTCCGTAAGTTGCATTTCTGGATCCTCACTCTGATACCAGCCAAGTAAGCTGACTATCA